>JANYIW010000037.1 GCA_025358645.1 Bacteroidales bacterium | reverse complement strand
CAACCGAATCAACGGAATTAAACGTTTTCTTTACATCAGAGAAATCATCCCAATCGGCTTTGCTTACCCTTTTATACCAATCCTGTAATGCTACCCTTGAATTTGGGTCTTTCTCAAAGAACTCCCGTAGTTTTTTAAATGAAATTATGCGCATAAATCATTAGTATTGCATTGCAAATATAGTAATATAATTCGAAATACATAATATAATTACATAATATGTAATTATATTGTATTCACTTTAGGCCTTTTTTGAAACCTTTAATAACGACTCCTTTTCTGCGGAGATTCTGGTAATTCGGTGACCATCAAATACTCCAAGCAGATAATCAGATTCTCTCAATGTCTTTTCTGACCGCTTTTCTGATCTTGCCATTGCTGCTTCACGCCTCTTCATCAGAAGGCGTCCTTCTTTAATAGTCTCACTTTTGAAACTTGCCCCTTGATAATTATTTCTGAAACCTGTGGATTACTCCTTAATTTATTACTTTTTAAAATCTTTGGTGCACGCTTCATGACTATTAATTTAGCATCTTGTAGTTTTCTGCCCAATTTATCATCATTGCCAACCTCCATGATATCATTCTCTAGTCCAAGGACTGAAAGCACCTTAACATACGCCCCAATTGTACCATGAGGATTTCCTTTTTCTATATTTCCTTCGCAGTCTTGCAAGCTTGATATTCTCTCCCAGAAATGAAATAGTTTTCTGTGCTCTTGGTAATAATATGGTGTTTCTTTTTTTCATAACGTAAACTATATTTTACAAATACACAGCTATTTGTAAAATGTATTTAACATTATCAAAATTTTTTTGTTTAACAGCGGATATCCATAATTAACATTAACCTTTAAATTTCCTTCAACTGTTTAATTTTCCTAACGGTGTTAATTGATGTCCGGTGAGTCCTGCAGTCATTCTGAGCAAGTTGGTTTTACTGATGGTAACGCGTCGAACCTCCTGTATATATTGCAATAGATTTTTTGCATAAAAGGCCGAAAAACGATACCTGACGCAAAATATCGCTTTTAACTTTATGTTGTAAAATGGAATTGGATTATACGCCATTTCAGCTTTCCCTTAAACAAAAAGTAACATTAGCCTCATTAGTATTTCTATTAAAATTATGAAAAACAGTTCATTTACTATAAATTTGAGCTACCTATAAGTTTATGAGAAAAAGTCAATGACATTATTTAATAGTAAAATACTTCTTTCTAAACCAGAATTACTTCGTGGTAATCTCCAGATTATTGCTTGTGCCGGGTCTGGCAAAACTGAATTTGTTTCAGAGCGAATTGCATACCAGATTAGTAAAGTGATTGCTAAACCTGAACAAATAGTGGCATTTACTTTTACCGAAAAAGCTGCCGAAGAATTAAAATTCAGAGTTCGTTCCAAAATAAGGGAACTTATTGGCAAACAGCCTGATATTGGAGATATGTACATAGGAACAATACATGCTTTTGCTTTTAAGATCCTTCAGGATTTTATCCCAAAATACAGAGCCTATGACATGCTCGATGAGATAGGGAGACTGGCATTTCTATCCTCGATAAAGCGGGATATTGATTTCGATCACCTTTTTAATTCATTAAATAAAAGATATGCGTGGAACTTTTACAAACACAGCAACAAACATAACTGGGTTTACCGCACTTTTATAAAAGATGCTGACTTATTCAGAGAGGAAGGATTAACTGATGATGCGATACTTTCAGATAGTTTTCGTAATGCTTACAAAATATATGTTGCCAAACTCGAAGAAAAGCGTTTCCTCGATTTTTCAAGTATCCTGAAAATAGCTGTAGACACTTTGGAAAAAGAACCATCAGTAAGGAAGAAACTTCGCGACCAATACAAATTCTTCACTGTCGATGAGTACCAGGATGTAAACCCGATTCAGGAAAAACTCATCCAGCTTATTTCAGATAAACAGAATGTTTGCGTTGTTGGTGATGATGACCAATCGATTTACCAATGGCGTGGAGCTGACGTAAATAATATTATTTCTTTTCAGAAAAGATATCCAGATGTTTCTGTCTATCAACTTGATACTAACAGAAGAAGTCATCATGCCATAGTCAAAACAAGCGATGACCTTATTCAGCTTAATAACCCAAAACGCCTTAAGAAAACTGTTAAAGACAAAGGACTGAAATCCGAAAAAGGTGATCTGTATAAAATTCTGTTTCAAACACAGGAGGAAGAAGTTGAATGGATTATTCAAAAAATTCATGCCCTGGTTGGGAAAGAATATTGGGAAGGTGAAAAAGTCAGAAAACTTAAATACTCCGATTTTGCTTTCCTTTTCCGGTCTGTCGGACACGAAGCCTCACCATATATTGAAGCGATGCGAACAGCTGATCTCCCTGTTGTTTTTGCTGGTACCGGAGGCCTGTTCGATACAATTGAAGTTTCTTCCATAATACGAATGCTTGAATACATTTCTGAATGCGACAGGGATGTAGTCTATGATGAAGCATTTCTTACTGATATTCATGCAAATCTCCCATCTGATATTACAATACCATTCAAACCATTCAAAAAAGGAATTTTAACAATACAGGAAGCATCTAAAAAACTAAAAAGACTTTCATTACAAGGCTTATACAGAGATATTCTTTCTTTGCTGGGTCTTTATGATGTGAGTTTTCACGAAGCCGAAGACGATATTTTACTCTTTAACCTGGGCAGATTAAGCCAGGCCATTTCTGATTATGAAAATTCAAGAGAATACTTAACTTTCAATAGTATTAAAGATTTCCTCTGGTTTGTCAGGTTACATGCCGAGAACTCTTACGATAGCGGAAATACAGACGCAATGGCAGGGCTGATTGACGCTGTGCAGATTTTAACAATGCACGGAACAAAAGGACTTGGCTTTCCGGTGGTTTTTATGCCCAGCCATTTCAGGCAAAACAGGGAACCTGATTTTGGACCAACTTTATTAGATATCACAAAGTTTGATAGCAACAGGTTTTTAAATCACCCTGACGATGAACGAAGAATATACTATGTAGCACTCACAAGAAGCAAGAAATTCCTCTTTGTTACTTCAGCAAAATTCAAGATTGAAGGAAAACGCCGGTCCTCACGAAGTCGTTTCTTTGATGAAATCCCAAATACTCTTTTCCTTACAGAACCCGTTCCCGATCCTGTATACAGAAAGTCGTGCGATATCGATGGTGTTTCTGAAGAGATTCGTTTCCCTACAAGTTACAGCGAACTCGCGTATTACCTGAGCTGTGGATATGATTACAAGATGCGCTTCATCTATAATTTCAATCCCGGACTGGTTCCTGCTCTTGGTTTTGGCAAACAAGTGCATAATGTCATTAACCTCCTTCATAAACAATATGAAGATTCCGGGAAGATTCCCTCAAAAGCACATGTAAGCAGGCTGATTGAAGAACACTTTTATTTGCGACATGCTTCTGATACCGTTACCGAAAGATTGAAAGCAGGTGCAATGAAAAGTATTTCGAAGTATGTACAAATGTGGGAAAAGGATTTTTCACTTTCAGTTAAAACGGAACGGCCATTTGAGCTGGAATTTGATAATGCTCTGATTGCAGGATCAATTGATATGATTAAACGGGTTGATGGAAACGAAACTGTATTGGAAGTCATTGATTTTAAAACAGGGAAGCCCGACAATGATCTGATGCACAAATACGAATTACAAGTGCAGCTTTATACCATAGCAGCCCAGGAAGCATTGGGTATTAATACACAAAAAGCACTAATACACTTTATCGATACCGATAAAAATGAAAGGCTTGCGGTACAAACATCACCGGAAGCAATTGATACTGCCAGAGAAGAGATTAAATTTGCTATCGAAGGAATCTGCAAGACTTCTTTCAGGAGGGATGCCAGACAGGATAAGATCTGTAAATCGTGCGACTGGTGTGTAATGTGCCCAAAACGTAAAGGATACAGAGGATGACCGACGCAACAGGACATAGAGAACGTCTGCGCGAGCGCTTCGAAAAAAACGGTTTCAATGGCTTTCATGATTATGAGGTGCTTGAGTTCCTGCTTACATTTATTTTCAGGCAAGGCGATGTTAAACCACTGGCAAAAGAACTTATCAGAACATTTGGCTCATTCTCAGAAGTGCTTGATGCAAGCATTGAGGAATTGGAAGGTGTAAAAGGGATGGGTAAAACCTCAGCCCTAAGCTTAACCGCTTTAAGACAAGCCATGGCTTTCTATTTCCAAAACAATATTACATCTGACAAAGAGCAAATTACAAAAATGAGCTCCCTGGTTGAAATACTCCGGGCTAGTATCGGACACAGACACAATGAAGTTCTTTTTGCAATTTTTCTGAACCCGAAAAATGAAGTCCTGGCTACCAAAGAATTAGGTGAGGGAACCGTTTCGCAGGCTACTGCTTTTCCAAGAAAAATTGTAGAAGAGGCGCTAAAACAAAAGGCGACTTCTATAATTTTGGCTCATAATCATCCGGGAGGTGTTGCCGAACCCAGTGAGAATGATCTTAGCATTACTACGGAGATTCAAAAAGCGCTGGCTCTCGTTGAAATCTCTTTGCAGGACCATATTATTCTGGCTGATAATGAGTACTATTCCTTTAAAAGATACGGTTTGATATGAAAAATAAAAAAATCATAGTAAAAGGATCTGAAATTTCAGTTATGTACATTGAAGATGAAGATTATATCTCTCTTACAGATATAGCAAGGCATAAAGATTCTCTTAATACTGATGATATAATAAAAAACTGGTTAAGAAACCGTAATACTATCGAATTGCTTGGGTTTTGGGAACTGTTGCACAATCCGGGTTTTAAACCCGTCGAATTCGACGGGTTTAGAAAACAGGCCGGACTAAACAGCTTTACAATGACTCCCAAAAAGTGGATAGAATCAACCGACGCTATTGGTATCGTTTCAAAATCAGGACGATACGGAGGTACTTTTGCTCACAGAGACATTGCTTTTGAGTTCGCATCATGGGTATCCATTGAATTCAAGATGTATTTCATAAAAGAATTCCAGCGCTTAAAAGCCGACGAAAGCGACCGTTTGAAACTCAACTGGAATCTGCAACGGACATTGGCAAAGGTAAATTATCATATTCATACTGATGCCATTAAGGAAAACCTTATTCCATCTGAATTAACAAAGAAGCAGGCTTCCTTAGTTTATGCTACAGAGGCAGATTTACTTAACATGGCATTATTTGGGAAAACGGCTGCCGGCTGGAGGGACGAAAACCCTGAAACAGAGGGAAACATCCGCGACTATGCTACTATTGAACAATTGGTTGTACTAACTAACCTTGAAAGTCTGAATGCTGTATTAATTGAACAGGGACTGCAACCAGTTGACAGGCTTTTACAACTCAATAAGATTGCCATTCAGCAATTGAAAACATTATTAAATAACTCATCCCTTAAGAAATTAAAATAAGCTGACATGAACGATAACAACAATGAAAAAGAACTCCCATTAGGCCTCTACTGGAAAGATAAACGTACAACAGTTGAACGCATTGTACTACCCTTTCAAAGTCTGGAAGTAATTGAAACAATTAATGAAAGTCGGGCTACCCGCGAAAAAGAAAAAGGGAGCATGTTCCGCCAGGATCCTAATACTATTGAAGTGGAATGGCGCAACAAACTTATATGGGGCGATAACAAATATGTAATGAGCGCATTGCTTGAAAAATATGCAGGGAAAATTGATCTTATTTATATTGACCCTCCTTTTAATAGAAATTGATTATAAAGAAATAATGAATTATGTGCAAGGTGAGATTAAAGGGGATGAAATACTTGAAGAAATTTTCTTGGGCATTTGTTTAAATGGATTGAAAAGGAGAGATGTAATAGAGGAATTCAATCTATCTGAAAAAGATTTTGACAATGGAATGAGAAGATTGCAAACAATATTAAGCAGGACAGCAAAAAAATTTGATTTAAAGACACAGTCATTATGAGCAATAATTTAGAAAACTCTAAAGCAGACTTTATCAGATTAGTGATGTCTACAATTGAAGACGATTCCTCTTCCTTGACGGATTTTCAATTAAAAATGTACATACATCTTATCGAATGGAAATGGAAGTATTTAACAAAAGAGTGGGGTGAACATAATGGAGACAAATATGGTGCTATACTACCGGAAGAATTTAAACGTGAATATTATCCCTTATATCAACCTCTTGTTAAAGATCTTTCAAATCATAACTTCAAACTTCATAAACACTTTGGACACATGGCTAGTTCTCAAGCTGCTTGCTTAAATCTCTTTCTCCCTATCTTGAAAGATAAGAAAACAGCTGATATCATTTTACCACAAATCAATAAAAAGTATAAAGAACTTGCCACAGACGAATTGGAAGGTGGTTTCCAATTTGAATATTGGGATTCTTCTAATCCATTAAATGATCATACGATAGCAGCGGGTACTGATGCCGATGTTGCCATAGCATATTTCGATACCTTAGGATCATTATCACTTTGGTTAATTGAACATAAACTCACTGAAGACGAGTTTACAACATGTGGCGGCTACAAATCAAGAGGGAATAAGATTAAAGGTAACTGTGACAATGGACATTTAATATTAAATGACCATTCAAAATGTTACTATAATTATCATTGTGAATACAAGTATTGGGAATTATCTGATAAATCAGGAATATATAATCCTCAATCGCTAATTTATAGAGTCAAATGTCCATTTATAGGAGGAGAGAATCAATTATGGTGAAATCAGATGTTGGGTTATGCAATAAAGAAAAAGGGACAATTTAAGAATGTCCATTTTTCAGTTATTCACCACCCAGACAATCATGACCTAGAGGACACAATTGGCAGGTATAAAAACCTCCTTAAAGAGAATGACTTGTTCGAATCATATACATTAAGAGACTTTATAACCGCATCCAACGCAATTAGCGACAAAGACTTCAATAATTGGCTTTCCTGGTATCGGGAATTATATTTGATATAATTATAAAGTACTAGAAGAGAAAGACCGTTTAATCAAAAAGCTAACTGACCAGTTGGCCTGACTCAGGCGTAAGTTCTGGAAAGCAGCCAGCGGAATAATCACGTATAAGCGCAATAAGCAGGATCATGTTAAAAAGCAACCTGTCCGTTTGCCATCGCTTTTTAAGCTTGAGGGACTAAAAATACCCGCATTTACTGTAACAAAAGAAGACAGGGCTTAACATAACCGCGTTTTGCGACAACGAAGGCATTCCAAAATCCTTCTACTATTATTGGTGAAAAAAACTCAACAAGGGACCAGGGAAGGGTTTTCGCGAACTCTCTAATACTCCAGTGGAAATCCAATAATTATTGGATATCATTGGAAAAAGCTGAAATGTCCAATCCTTTTTCTCATATAGGTCAGGTGACCTGAAGACGGTACTCACCTTTTAGCACGAGGTTCGCAACGAGAAATTCCACAAGTAGTACCACCTCTTTAGTCATGTCAAAAAGAAGTTAACTGGCTTTTTTGGTTGACTTTCGACCTACTATCAGGATAACAGTCACTAAAAGCAGCCACGATATTAAGGGAACTACAAGGAATTTAAATGCTGGTTTTGCCCCAAGTTGACCAAATGCACAACTGTAACAAATCAAAGAACCAACAGTTATAACTAATATTAGCCAGTAGAGCGTCACACGACTAAGAACCTTCCATCGCTTAGAAATCTTGTCTGTAATTAGAAGTCCTACAAATGGGGAAAGTACCCAAATCGTGAAAAGCATTATCAGGATAACAGAATTTTGCTTATGACCTGCATTAAACATATAAAAGAGTGAACCAATTGCTCCGACTAACATCGCAATCAGAGCCATTATCCGCAAGAGATTAATGTTGAAATTATTTTTCATAGTGGTTCGCAATTTCGTGTCTTCTAATAAAAATGGTGAATCCCAACATCAATGAATTGGAAACCAGTTAGGCAAAATTACTTAAATTACTGACTTAGAATACTTCGTCATGGATATTGGGTAAGAATTTCAAAGAACCCCAACAAAAATGTACCGGGAATTAAACATGGCAAGATAACTCCGCACCAGATCCCTGAAAACCCGTGGGACGCCGGATGCTTATTAAGAAATGTATTTTTTGAAATTTTCATAAAGGCGACACATTCATATCAGACATGTCCGGCTCCGGACAGGTTTGTATTGCAACATTGACTTTCACAGGTGTCGCCTTTTCCTCATATAGGTCAGGTGACCTGAAGACGGTACTCACCTTTTAGCACGAGGAAATGCAGCGAGACATATTCAGATAGTATCGCCTCTTTTAGTCTAAACGAAT
>JANYIW010000016.1 GCA_025358645.1 Bacteroidales bacterium | reverse complement strand
GTGTTTCTCAACGCCTTTATTCCATGTTTCAGTTGGGAGGCATATCCTGAAAATTCCTGTCCGAGCGATAAAGGAGTCGCATCCATTAAATGAGTACGACCGATTTTGACGATTCCAGCCATTGCTATAGATTTATCATTCAGCGAGTTTATGAGCATCTCTATTCCAGGGATAGTATATTCAACTATATTTTTGTAGGCTGCAATATGCATGGCAGTTGGGAAAGTATCGTTGGATGATTGGGATTTATTCACATCATCATTTGGATGAATAAACCGGTCTCCTTCTCCTAATTTGTTGCCTAGCAATACATGGGAGCGATTTGCAATAACCTCATTGCAATTCATATTGGTATGAGTTCCTGAACCTGTTTGCCATATTACCAAAGGGAATTGGTCATCTAGTCTCCCTGTCACAATTTCATCGCATACCTCTGAAATAATTTTCATTTTTTCGGCTGATAATAATCCGAATTTATTGTTTGTTATTGCTGCAGCCTTTTTCAGATAACCAAACGCATGAATAATTTCAATAGGCATGGATGCGGCCGGACCAATGGGGAAATTTATTATTGATCGTTGAGTTTGAGCTCCCCAGTATTTATCTTCAGGTACTTTGACCTCACCAATTGTGTCTTTTTCTATTCGCCAGTTAATTCTCATGGCAAATTCCTTTCATTTAGGCGTTTTTATTATTTTTTAGAAAATTTCTTAATACATATTGCAATATTCCGCCATTTTGATAATAGGCTATCTCCATTAATGAATCAAGTCTTGCAATTACCTTAAATTCCAATTTAGTTCCATTATTTTTTGTTGCTCTAACTTTAATTTCCTTATTGGGTGTTAAATCCTCAAGATTTAAAATATCGTATGTTTCATTACCTGAAAGGTCAAGTGATGCAATATCTTCTCCATCCCTAAATTGCAGAGGTAAAACACCCATCCCCACCAGGTTACTCCGGTGAATCCGTTCAAAACTTTCAGCAAATATGGCCCGTACCCCTAATAACAATACTCCTTTTGCTGCCCAGTCGCGTGAAGAGCCACTCCCATACTCCTTACCTGCAATAATTATAAGAGGATTATGATTTGCTTTGTAATTTTCAGCAGCCTCAAAAACCGTCATCACCTCACCGCTGGGGAAGTACATTGTAAATCCGCCTTCCTTATCAACTAATTCATTTTTCAAACGAACATTGGCAAATGTTCCTCTCATCATTATTTCATGATTTCCTCTACGTGAACCATAAGAATTAAAATCCTTTTTATCAACGCCTTGAGCTTTGAGATATTCACCCGCCGGGGAATCTTCTGCTATTGACCCTGCCGGGGAAATATGATCTGTAGTAATTGAATCGCCTAATTTCAGCAATACCCTGGCAGATTTAATGTCAGCGATTTTCTCCGGCTCTATGGGAATATCCTTAAAAAACGGAGCTTCTTTAATGTAGGAAGATTTCTTATCCCAACGATATATATCAGTCTTTGGAGTGTTCAGTATTTCCCATTTTTCATCACCTCGAAAAATACTTTCATAATTTAATATGTAATCTTTTGAATCAAGCACTTTATTCATGACAGTTCCGATCTCATTCATGGTAGGCCAGATGTCTCTTAAATATACCGGTTCAAAATTCGGATCAAATCCCATAGGTTCATTTTGAAAATCAATATCGATCCTCCCGGATATAGCATAAGCAACCACAAGAGGAGGGGAGGCTAAAAAATTCATTTTTATAATTGGATGTATTCTCGCTTCAAAATTTCTGTTTCCCGAAAGAACCGAGGCAACAACTAACTTATTTTCAATAATTACTTTGTTAATATGAACAGGTAATGGCCCACTATTCCCAATACATGTAGTGCAACCATATCCAACTGTGTGAAAACCTAACGCCTCCAGAAATGGAAGCAAATTTGCTTTTTCCAAATATGTTGTAACTACTTTTGATCCCGGGGCAAGACTTGTTTTAACCCAGGGTTTTGTCATCAGCCCTCTTTCAACAGCTTTCATGGCAAGCAATCCGGCTGCTACCATAACACTCGGATTAGAAGTGTTTGTGCAGCTGGTAATTGCAGCTATTACCACCGATCCGTCACTGATAAGGAATTCTGAGTTATTTACTTTAATCTTTACACTTTTAAGACCGTCCTTTTTTTCGATTCCCGGTTCTATTTCAACACCTGCAGCTTTAATTTTTTGATGCTCTGCGACTGTTTCCCGGATATTTAGTTCAGGATTTCCACCTTCATTTGACCACTGTCCTTCGGCTCTTGAATCCAAAGAAATATATTCTCTCTTATGGGTGTTTCTCAGAATATCAATAAACCTGTCTTTAACGTTGGTCAGTATAATTTTGTCCTGTGGTCGTTTTGGACCGGCAATAGATGGTTCTATATCACTTAATTTCAATTCTATAATTTCGGTAAACTTTATTTTATCTTCATTTTCGCGCCATAACAGGTTTGTTTTCAGATATTTTTCTACTGTTTCTATTTGTTTTTCGTCTCTTCCGGTCATCCTTAGATATTCCAAAGTCTTATGATCAGGGGGAAAGTAGGTTACGGTGCATCCGAACTCAGGCGACATATTTGAAATTGTAGCCCTGTCAGGCACTGTCAGATTATTTAAACCGTTGCCAAATACCTCAACAAACTTCCCAACAACACCTTTTTTTCTTAATAGTTCGGCAACGGATAATACTAAATCTGTAGATGTTGTGCCTTCCTTTAAATTTCCGGTCAGTTTTAATCCGACAACTTCCGGAAGCATAATATAAATAGGCTGTCCAAGCATTACAGCTTCAGCTTCTATTCCACCGACTCCCCAACCAATTACGCCAATACCATTTACCATTGGAGTATGAGAATCCGTTCCTACCAAAGTATCCGGAAATAAAATTCCATCTCTCATGGTGACTACTTTTGCAAGGTATTCAAGATTCACCTGGTGACATATTCCCATTCCGGGAGGAAGAACATTAAAGTTCTCGAACGATAATTTAGCCCACTTTAATAAAGAGTATCTCTCATTATTGCGTTCATATTCCAAGTCTACATTTCGTTGATAAGCATAGTTTGTGCCGTAAAAATCGACCTGAACAGAATGGTCGATTATCAGGTCGACAGGAACCTCTGGATTAATTAGTTTAGGATTTTTGTTCTTGCGGGCAACTTCCGATCGTATAGACGCGATATCTACAATTGAAGGTACTCCGGTAAAATCCTGCATCAACACCCTTGCAGGTAAATATGGTATTTCTTTATGCGCCAGTTTTGGATTCCAGTTTAATATATTATCCAAGTGAGTTTTATTGAAACTGCTGTTGTTAAAATTTCGAATTACATTTTCCAGCAAGATTCGGATAGAGAAGGGAAATTCTTCAACATCATGGCCATCCTTGTACAGTTCCCCAAGGCTAAAGTATTTGAACTTACCCAGAGGTGTTGTTATTGTTTTACTTAATTTATCTATTCCAGCCATAAAATTCAGTAGTTTAATATTAATACAAATAATGTATATAGAAGCATTTTATGCTTATAAAGTCTGCCAAACTTATTCATAAAACATTTTTAAAATTAGTACTTACAATATAATCAAATTATTCTATTCCAATTTTTTTCATACCAGTTGTAATTATGATCTTGTTAATACCGCTTTATGATCATTTATTTTATTAGCAAGTGACTTAATTGTAACTTCTTTAACTAACTGTAAAAATCCTTCCCTCACCGGGGAATAATCATTGTGCATAGGGCAGGGATTTTCGCCATCACACCGGCTTAAACCAAATCCGCATTTTAAAAAGAACTTTTCACCTTCCATTACCCGGATCACCTCATGTAAAGTTAATGGAGTTACAGGCTGATCAAAAAAAAATCCTCCTCCTCTTCCTTTCATCGACGAAATTAATTCTGCACGGGCTAAAATCTGTAAAACCTTGGCTGTAAATTGTTCAGGGGAATCAATTTTTTTAGCGATTTCTTTAAAGCCTGGTCTTTTCCCTTCCTGGTTTTGAATAAATATATAAACCAAAGCTCTGATAGCATATTCTGTTGTTTTTCCCAGCATTGAGTCAATCCGTTTAATTTATTTTATTCTTTTATGAGTTCAATGGCTTTTGGAAACAAGATGTTATTTTCCAGTTGGATATGTATGTGCAGATCATTCTCGAAATCCTTTAATTTGTTTAGAGTAACTTCATAAGTTGTACACGCATCTTCAGGAATATGATAATTTTTAGAAAGTTCAGATATTTTGTTAAATCTCTGGTCTTCATTCTGATGCTCTTCAATCATCATTACAATTGGATCTGAAATAGAACGAAACGGTGACTTGGGTAATGGAGAATTCTCATTTTTTGCGGATTCCAACCCTTGTATAAATGGAAACAGCATAATTTCCTCTTTCTGTATGTGCACAGTAAAGTCCCTGACAAAACCAATAAACAACTCCTTGATTTCAAAAAGTTCAGGGTGTTGTTCTCCGTGTACCTGACAAATTTCTTCAAGATTTTTTTTCAAGAATGGAATATTCTCACGGCAATACACATGATGTCTTTTAACAATGTAATTGCATAGTTCTCCCAAGGTAAGATTATCGAGATTGTCAGAATTAGTATCTCTTTGAGCAACCAGGGTTTCCAATGAATTTGGTGTGATATTCATAGCGTTAATTTCTTTTTTCAAAGATAAAATTAATTTTCTATAAAAAGATATTGATATCTTTATATAATTACATTTTTACTATTTTTGCTTCGAAAAGAATCGGCAATTAAAATTTATTAAAGATGATAAATAATGCCATCGCGAAGTTAGGAGAGGAAAGAGTGATGATAGCCCCTTCGTGTTCGTTGCTTCATGTACCATGCGATTTGGATTTGGAAACCAATGAGAAAGTTTTGTCACCCCAAATTAAACAATGGTTTGCATTTGCAAAGCAGAAGATCAAAGAAGTAGTTGTTCTTAAGCAATTATCTGGCAGTAAAGGAAATGAATCAACAGAATTGTTATATAAAAACAACCAGAAAGCTATTAAAAGCCGGAAAACATCCACTCTTATTCATATCGATGCTGTCAGGGACCGTCTCAACCTCATGGAACATTATGAAGAAATGAAGAGAAAGCCCTTCCCTTCGCGTAAAAAGAAACAACAAAAATACATTGACCTTCC
>JANYIW010000011.1 GCA_025358645.1 Bacteroidales bacterium | reverse complement strand
TCGGCATATCCGTTAGAAGTCTTTTCAAAGTCTTCACCCAGCTCATCTGAGACTGTATGGGTAATCTTCACATTGTTCTCAAGTACGACATTAGCCTTACCAGCATTATCATCAAGGAGTCTCCAGCCTGATTCTTGCAGAAGGTTATTAATCTTAATACGTGCTTTGGCTTCTTTAGCGGGCATTGTACAGAACTTTCTACCGGGTTAGGTTACTGAGAAAGGTTAAAGGTAAATAAATAATCATAACTTTGAAATCTTGAGAATCCGGTAATCAACTATTCGGATTATGCAATAAATCAAAAAGATCAAAGTTGAGTATATTTGCATTCTAAATTAAGGAAACAGATATGGATATATTTAAGCCACTTGATCTTCGGAAAGATGATCTGAATATTACAAATATCGAAAACATTGAAAAGGTCAGATGCCTGATTGTCGGCTCAGGCCCTGCGGGATATACGGCAGCAATCTACGCCTCCAGAGCCAACCTTAATCCTGTCCTTTACACAGGGCTGCAAATGGGCGGACAGTTAACAACAACTACTGATGTTGATAATTATCCCGGTTATCCCGATGGTGTTAGCGGCCAGAAAATGATGGAGGATTTTAAGAAACAGGCAGAAAGATTTGGAGGCGACATAAGATTTGGAATTGCCACAGCAGTAGATTTTTCAGGAAGGAAACATAAAGTTACTTTTGACGATAATAAAATCGTGGAGGCAGATGCTGTTATAATTGCCACGGGTGCAACAGCTAAATATCTTGGATTGGAATCCGAAACTAAATATGCCGGAATGGGAGTCTCTGCCTGTGCAACCTGCGATGGATTTTTTTTCAGGGGAAAAGATGTCGCAGTTGTAGGAGGAGGAGATACTGCGGCTGAAGAGGCAACTTATCTTGCCGGGTTATGCCGGAAAGTATATCTCATTGTAAGGAGAGATACCCTGAGAGCATCAAAAGTAATGCAGAATAAGGTTTTTAAATCGGGGAATATTGAAATATTATGGGAACATCAGACAGTAGATCTCTTCGGTGATAATGGAGTGGAAGGGGCGACCCTGGTCAGGAAAAAAGGTACTTATGAAGAAGAAATTGTGAAAATAAAAATTGATGGCTTTTTCCTGGCTATCGGGCACAATCCGAATTCTGAAGTATTTAAAAAGTATATTGAAACAGACCAGGTTGGATATATTATAACTGTTCCCGGTACTTCAAAAACGAATGTAGAAGGTGTATTTGCTGCCGGTGATGTTCAGGATTCTCATTACCGTCAGGCTGTTACCGCTGCCGGATCAGGATGCATGGCCGCCATCGATGCAGAACGTTATTTGTCGGAATTATAACAATTCAGTACATGCCATTGCATGTCCCTACTTTTATCTTTTTACTTTTATCTTTTATCTTTTTCCCATTTTAAAATGAAAACTTTCAAGAAATCATTTAAAATAAATGCTGAGCCTTCTGATATTTATTCTGCCCTCACCAATCCGTATACAATTGAATTGTGGTCAGGTTATCCTGCAAAGATGAGTACAGAGAATGGCAGCGAGTTTTCATTATGGGACGGAGATATTACAGGAAAGAACGTTGAATTTGTTCAGGACAAAAAGGTCGTACAGGAATGGTATTTCGGAGATCAACCTGAAAAGTCAATTGTTACAATTACCATTTCACCTGATAGAGAAAATTCGCTTGTAACAGTAGAGCATTCAAATATTCCGGATGAAGAATTCAATGGTATCGCAGAAGGATGGAGGGAGTATTATTTTGATGCAATATCAACTTTTTTTAACCCTAATTTTTAAGAAAGTCAGTTGAAACTGAGGTTGTAGCTTCCTGAGCAAAAAAAATAAAAATATCTTCTGAGCAGGCCAGTATCAGATTGCCAATACCTCTAAAAGACAATGTATTTGCATGAACCTGGATTTTATTATTCCATTGTGGAACCCACGACAAGATATGGTGATTAATAAACCGGCGAATTTCTTTTCTCATCTCACCACGGCACGCTTCGTCATCCAGGATAAGATACTTATCAATAAGTAAAGTCAGGAACAGCAGCTCAATACCGAGATGATCATCATCAAATTTCCCTTTGAATTTTGATTCCCAACCGTATGATTTATAGAATTCAGTGACACTGGAAGAGTGATAACCGGAATCATCAGATATCTGCTTATTGAATTTTGATTCATAGGCAGGTGCAAGAGCAGGTAACGGTCTGGCAAATAGTCTTAAGAAATCTTCGTGTAACATCTTCCCGAAAATTGCCTTATCCGCGAATGATTCTCTAAGTTGGGAAGCTGCTTTGACAAAATTTGGATTTGAGCTTGAAACCGGAAGATTTTTAAGAATACCCCTCTCCCAGAAATCTGCAATACATTCTTCAGAAGGTTCGTGCATAATCATGCTTCCAGCAAAGTAGATGAGCATGTTATAACCTTTTAGCATATTATGATTTTGATTATTATCGTTCATTACTTAAAAATAATGTACTATAAATATAAATTAATAATGATGGACCCCTGTGTATTAACTGCCGGATTTCATGATATAACCATGATCGGGCATATTTTGTTCGGACAGATATAAAAAAAGCTGTCCCCAAAGGAAACAGCTCTCTCTTTTCCAAATATTTTACTTTATAAGTTGAAATCAGCAAGTTTATCAGGGTATTCATTGTTATCGACCTTTGCTTTAATTTCTCTGAATGCCTTTACTGTAAATTCTACGTCCTCAAGTGTATGACCTGCAGTAGGAATGAGACGTAACATTACCACATCTTTGGGAACAACAGGATAAATAACCACAGAACAAAATATCCCATAGTTTTCCCGGAGATCATAAATCATCTGTGTTGCCTGAGAAACTCCACTCTTCATAAATACAGGTGTAACAGGCGATTCCGTATTGCCAAGATTCAGTCCTGCATCCCTTAAACCTTTCTGCAGAGCACGGACTATAGTCCATAGTTTCTCTTTCTGTTCCGGATGAGCCTGGATAAATTCAAGTCTCTTAATTGCACCTAATGTCATGGCCATTGGAAGTGACTTAGCATATATCTGGGAGCGAAGATTATAACGCAGATAGTTAATGACATCGTTTGTACTTGCAACGAATCCTCCTATCCCGGCCATCGATTTTGCAAAGGTTGCAAAATAGACATCAATCTGGTCCTGTACCCCAAAATGTTCCCCTGTGCCACTGCCTGTTTTACCCATGGTTCCAAACCCATGAGCATCATCAACAAGAAACCGGAACTGATACTTCTTCTTCAAGGCAGTAATTTTGTCGAGTTTCCCAAGGTCGCCTGCCATACCAAATACTCCTTCAGTAATAACCAGAATTCCGCCACCTGACTCTTCGGTAAGTTTCTGTGCTCTCTGTAACTGCTTTTCACAGCTTTCGATATCATTATGCGGAAAAACAAATCTCTTACCTATATGAAGGCGCAGACCATCCATAATACAGGCATGCGCTTCAGAATCATATACAATAACATCATGTCTGTCAACAAGAGAATCAATAATTGAGATCATTCCCTGATACCCGAAGTTTAACAGATAGGCATCTTCCTTATGTACAAAACGGGCCGCCATCTCTTCAAATTTTTCATGATTTGTGGTATGTCCAGACATCATCCTGGCTCCCATGGGATATGCCAGACCATATTTTTCTGCCGACTCGGCATCGACTTTTCTGATCTCCGGGTGATTCGCGAGATCGAGATAATTATTCAGACTCCAGGTAAGTACCTCTTTGCCTCTGAATTTCATGTGCGGAGCAATTTCCCCCTCCAGTTTTGGAAAAGCAAAATAACCATGCCCAAAATTCTGATATTGCCCTAACGCACCTCTGTTATTCTTAATCTTTTCAAATATATCCATGTTAATTCCCCTTTCTAAAATTTTTCTCAAATCTACATATAAACGGTTTTATCGTTATACCTATTTATACCTAATTTCTTTTTGCCTTGTCTTAAAGTATAATAAATGCATAATTATTACGTTTTTATGCCTGAAATGAAATTTTTTCAGTAATTTTGCGCAACAATTTTTTCTATGAGATTGAGATTACATACGGTCCTGATAATACTTGTTTTGTTAAGTTCCTGTGGAGAGTATGGGAAACTCCTTAAGAGTACTGATTATGACCTTAAAAAGACCAAGGCTAAAGAGTATTTTGATGAAGGACAGTATGTTAAAACTACCGAACTTCTGACACAAATACTTCCTCGATTCAGAGCAACTGAAGAGGCCGAAGAACTTAACTGGATGAATGCACAGAGCTATTTTGGTATGAAGGATTATTTCATGGCAGGAAGTTATTTTAAATCATTTATTGAGCAGTTCCCTTTCGGTAAACATGCAGAAGAAGCTTATTACATGGCTGCATTATGCGATTATAATATCTCAGCGCGTCCGGAACTGGATCAGGATAACACCAGGAATGCACTTGAAGGATTTAATATTTTCCTGACAAAATTTCCCAACAGTTCAAAGGCAGAAAGTTGTAAAAAGATGATAAAAAGCCTTGAAGACAAGCTGGTAGAAAAATCATATCTCAGTGCAAGGCTTTATTATGATAGGAAGGAGTATAAGGCTGCAGTAGTTGCCTTAAACAATAGTCTTAAAGAATACGCTAATACAATTTACAGGGAAAAGATGATGTACCTTAAATTGAATTCACTCTTCCAATATGCAGAACTCAGTCTGGTTAATAAACAAAAAGAAAGATACCAGGCAACACTTGATGACTATTATTCATTCATGGAAGAATTTCCAAAGAGTGCATACTCAAAAGATGTTAACAGTATCTTCGAGAAAACAAATAAATTTCTAAAAGCAGGAATTCCTGACAGTGGAGTAAAATAATCAATATATTTATGGATTACAGAAAATCAGCAGCACCCGTAACTACAGTTACACGTAATCTGGACCTGATGACTCAGGGTACCGGAAATATCTATGAAACAGTAATTGTTGTTTCCAGAAGATCAAACCAGATTTCGGTTGAGATGAAACAGGAGCTAAATAAGAAACTTGAAGAGTTTGCATCTTATAGCGATAATCTGGAGGAAGTCTTTGAAAACCGTGAACAGATTGAAATCTCTAAATTTTACGAACGGCTTCCTAAACCAACACTTATCGCGTTACAGGAGTTGGAAGATAAGAAAATATTCTACAGAAATCCTGAAAATCCTGTTAAACAAAAGTAAAATTTAGCATTAGGATGCTGAAAGGCAAAAACATACTTATCGGCGTAACCGGAGGTATTGCAGCTTATAAAACTGCAACTATCATCCGGTTGCTTGTTAAAGATGGCGCTGAGGTCAAAGTCATTATGACAGATCATGCGAAAGAATTTATTACGCCTCTTACCTTGGCAACATTATCAAAAAATCCGGTGTTCACAGAGTTCTTTAACGCGGAGAACGGCGACTGGAACAGCCATGTGGACCTCGGTTTATGGGCCAATCTTTTCCTGATTGCCCCTGCCACTGCGAATACCATAGCTAAAATGGCTAATGGAGTAGCAAATAACTTATTGCTTACATCTTATTTATCAGCACGTTGCCCGGTCTTCGTTGCCCCATCTATGGATATGGATATGTTAACCCATCCTGCAACAATCATTAATATTGAGACATTGAAAGCGTTTGGGAATTATATTATCGAGCCTGTAAGCGGTGAACTGGCAAGTGGTCTGTCTGGTATGGGAAGAATGGCAGAACCGGAAGATATTGTAAAGGAGATCGGTAACTTCTTTACAAAAAAAAAAACCATAAGCCTCTGAAAGGTAAGCGGCTTCTGATTAATGCCGGACCTACCCGCGAACCTCTTGATCCTGTTCGTTTCATCAGTAACTATTCTTCAGGTAAAATGGGAATTGCACTGGCAGATGCAGCTGCTGAGTACGGAGCCATTGTGGAGCTTGTACTTGGTCCCGTAAATATAACTCCAAAGAATAGTTCCATAAGAATTATTAATGTCTCAACATCAGAATCAATGTCTGCAGAATGTATCTCGAGATTTAAGTTTTGTGATATTGCCATTCTTGCCGCAGCAGTGGCAGATTTCACTCCTGTTGAAGTTTACGGTAAAAAGATTAAGAGAGATCAGTCAGAATTAATCCTGAAACTTAAACCCACTACAGATATTGCAGAAACACTGGGTACGAATAAGAATTCATCCCAGATACTTGTCGGTTTTGCGCTCGAAACAGATAACGAATTGGAAAATGCAAAAGCAAAACTATTACGAAAAAATCTTGATATCATTGTTTTAAATTCACTTAAAGAAGCCGGAGCCGGTTTTGGACACGATACAAACAAGATCACAATTATTGACCGTAACAATAATATTGATAAATTTGAGTTGAAATCAAAAGAAGAAGCTGCAAAAGATATTCTTAATAAAATCGTTGCAATAATTCAGAAAATGTCGATTTAATGAGGGTGCTCCGTTTTAAATATTTTCTCATCATATCTCTGATTATTCAGCCTTTTATAATTAAGGCGCAGGAGCTGAATTGCAATATACAGGTATCTGCTCAGAGAATTCAGGGATCAAACAGGCAGGTATTTGAGAGTATGCAACGCGACCTTTATGATTTCATGAACAATACAGTTTGGACAAACCACGTCTTTAGTTACGCTGAAAGAATAGATTGTAATATTCTTATTAACCTCAATGACCAGCTTTCAGCTGATGAATTCAGAGGAACAATACAGATACAGTTAAGCAGACCGGTATTCAACACCACATATAAATCAACTATGCTGAATTTTATCGACAACAACTTTCAGTTCAAGTATGTGGAATTTCAACCCCTGGAGTTTGACCCGAGTACCCACAGATCAAATCTGGTATCAGTGCTGGCCTATTATACTTATATGATTCTGGGAATTGATTACGACTCTTTTGCACCGCTGGGTGGCACTGAGTTTTTTCAGATGGCAGAGAAGATCGTAACCAATGCACAGAATGCTCCTGAACCCGGTTGGAAACCTTATGATGGCTCCAGGAACCGGAACAGATATTGGCTTGTAAAAAATACATTGGATAAGGAGTATGAAGGAGTAAGACAGTTCCTTTATGACTATAATATTAATGGTCTCGATAAAATGGAATCGAAAATAGCCGAAGCCCGAACGAGTATGGTGGAAAGCCTCAAACTGATTCAGGAGGTCTACAGAAGAAAGCCTGATCCATTCATGTATCTTGTACAGGTAGTAATGGAAGCAAAGTCAGACGAACTTATTAATGTTTTTTCAGAAGCATTCCCTGAGGAAAAAAGTCGGGTTGTGCAGATACTGACGGAAATAGACCCTGCCAACAAAGCAAAATATGAAAAGATCAATTCTGCCAATGTACTTTAGTAACCTGTTATGCTCATAAAACTTTTCGTTCAGAATTATGCCCTTATAAAGGAGCTTGACGTTGAACTTGAAAACGGGCTAACAATTATTACTGGCGAAACAGGAGCCGGCAAATCAATCCTATTAGGCGCCCTATCCCTAATACTGGGTACAAGAGCAGATTCCTCTGTCCTTCTTGATAAAAATGAAAAATGCATTGTGGAGGGTACCTTCAATATTGAAGATCACGAACTTAATGAGTTCTTTATTTATAATGAGCTTGATTATGAGACTCCTACTACTCTCAGAAGAGAAATAAATCCTGCCGGAAAATCCCGGGCTTTTATCAATGATACTCCCGTCACGGTCAATTTGCTTAAAGAGTTGGGTGATAGACTTATAGATATACATTCGCAGCATCAGACACTAATGCTCCATGATAACTCTTTTCAGCTTAATCTGATCGATTCATTTTCAGGTACTGCAAAACTTAAAAGTAAATACAGGGATACTTATTCGAATTACAGAAAAGTCAAAAAAGAGTATAACGCACTGAAAGAAAAGGCTGATAAAAACAGGACAGACCTGGAATATTACCAGTTTCAGTATAACCAACTCGAGGAAGCAAAACTGAATAAGGGAGAACAAACAGAACTTGAAAAAGAACAGGAATTACTCAGTCATTCAGAAGAGATAAAACTGGCATTAACCACAGCTTCAAATCTCTTTTTTACAGAAGGGATTTCAATCCTTTCAATGCTTAGAGAGGTCAAAACTAACCTGACAAGAATCAAAATATTCTTTTCTGAAAGTGAAAACCTTCTGTCAAGAACGGAATCAACTCTGATCGAGCTGGATGACCTCGCAGTTGAGATAGAGAAACTTTCAATCTCCATTGAAGCCGATCCCGGGCGTCTTGTTCTGGTAAACAACAGGCTTGATAATATATACTCACTTATACAGAAACACCACGTAAACAACCTCGATGAACTCATCATAAGAAAGGATGAGATAAAAGAACTTATAAATTCTATTGTCAGCAGTGATGAACGGCTAAATGAAATGGACGCTTTGATTGAAATAGAGATCAATTCATTGAAAACTATTTCAGAAGATATATCGGACAGAAGAAAGAGTGTTTTGCCTGAAATTGAATCACGAATTATTGCATTACTCAAACAACTCGGTATTCCAAACGCAAAATTCAGAATATCCCTCATTCATTTGCAGGAATTCACTCCGACGGGTATTGATCAGGCTGACTTTTTATTTTCAGCCAACAAACAGATAGAGCCTGAGAGCCTTGCTAAAATTGCATCAGGTGGTGAACTATCGAGGGTTATGCTAAGTCTTAAATCATTGCTGACGAAAAATAATAATCTTCCTACCATTATATTTGATGAGATAGATGCAGGTGTCTCCGGAGAGGTAGCTGACAAAGTTGGGCAGATATTATCAGCCATGGGCAAGTATATGCAGGTGATTAATATTACACATCTTCCACAGGTTGCCTCCCGTGGAACCAGACACTTTCATGTTTATAAAGATGATACAGATAATTCAACATTTACGCGGGTTAAATTGTTATCACCTGAAGAAAGAATACTGGAGGTAGCCAGATTGTTGAGCGGCAGTGAAGTTACAGAAACGGCAATAAAAAATGCACGGGAACTTCTAAAAGCCGGAATCAATTAGACGAAATTTTATATTATTTGTAAATAACACACTTCCCTCCCGATAGCTATCAGGACTTACCCACAGGGGAAGGAGAAAAACAAATCCTTTCCTCCCTGGGGGAAATAATAAAGAGGGTAAGTATTTAAATATGAATTCTATGTAATACTTATAATTTTAATAATTGAATCACATTACCATGAGAGAAGGACTATTACAAGGGAAAAAAGGTGTCATTTTTGGAGCTTTAAATGAGAAATCAATTGCCTGGCAGGTTGCACTTAAAGCATGGAAGGAAGGAGCTGAACTGGTTCTTACAAATTCACCGGTAGCATTACGGTTAGGAAATATACATGATCTGGCTAAAATAACCGGGAGTCAGGTAATTCCCGCGGATGCCACAAAAATGGATGAAATTGAAAACCTGCTTTCAGAAAGCATAAAGATTTTTGGAGGTAAATTCGATTTTATTCTTCATTCGATTGGCATGTCTCCTAACGTGAGAAAAGATATACCTTATGAGCAGACCAGTTATGAAAATATGCTGAAGACATTCGATATATCAGCGCTGAGTTTTCACCGTGTTTTGCAGACATCTTATAAACTTGACGCACTAAAAGAGTGGGGATCGGTTGTTGCATTATCTTATGTTGCGGCTCAACGGACTCTGTCGGGTTACAATGATATGGGGGATGCAAAGGCGCTGCTTGAATCAATTGCCCGTAGCTTTGGCTATATTTATGGACGTGACAAGAAGGTAAGGGTAAATACAGTTTCTCAATCACCAACAGCCACAACGGCAGGAAGCGGTATCCATGGGTTTGAATCTCTTATCGACTTTTCTGAAAGAATGTCGCCACTTGGTAATGCTTCAGCAGAAGAATGCGCCGAATATTGTGTTGCACTTTTTTCCGATCTTACACGTAAAGTAACAATGCAAAATCTTTTTCATGATGGCGGGTTCTCAAGCATGGGTATGAGTCTAAAAGCTATCGAACAGTACCAGAAGAGTTTTGAAGAATGCGATTGTGACGATAAGTAGGTAAGTATAAACACCTATTTTTCAGGCGATTTGCTATTCAGTGAGTCGCTTTTTTTATATTTGAAAATACCTAAAACCAGATCATGTGATAAAGCTTGTTTTATTGATAATCTTCTATTTTGCTTTCCCGGCAGTTATCATTTATTTATGCAAGAAATGGTCGTTCCTTCAAAAGCTGGGTTCAATTGTCCTTGCTTACGGGTTTGGTCTTTTGATTGGCACTTCCGGGTTATTGCCACAGGGAAGCTCTGGCTATAAATTGGCTCTTCATGGTAAAAGCTCACTCCCAAGAGTTGAAGTTGAATCACTTATATCTCAGGGTAAAGCTACAGAGAATGATGTTTTTGTTAATCAGATTGCCACACTCCAGGATATAATCCCATCCCTTGTTGTGCCACTTGCTTTTCCTTTATTACTTTTTTCTCTTAATCTCAAAAGGTGGCTCCGTTATGCAAGAAAGGGGTTTATTTCTGTAGTACTCGCACTGTTCTCTGGCCTTGTAATGGTTACGGCAGGTTTTTTTATATGGAAAGACTCAATCCCGGAAAGCTGGAAACTTGCAGGGATGTTTGAAGGAATATATGCAGGCGGGACTCCAAATTTTGTTGCAATAAAAATGGCATTGAATGTTGATGCAAACCTTTTTGTAATAGTCAGTACTTACGATATGATTGTGGGTGCCTTTCTGGTTCTCTTCTTTATTACAATTGCACCACGTATCTTTAGATTCATCTTACCACCATTTGAATTTTCAAAGGGAATTCGGGGAGAAGAAGCAGAAATTCTAAGTCAGACAGAAAACCTTGAGGATTATTCAGGCATGTTTAAAAAAGGAGTATTTCTGCCCTTACTTGGAGCGCTGGCTATTTCTGTACTAATTTTTGCTTTCTCTGGTGGACTGGCATTACTTTTACCGCAACTTCCAATGATGGTTGTGGTAATACTGTCAATAACCACACTGGGATTGCTTCTGTCACTTTTAAAATCTATTAACAGCATTGAAAAGACTTTTCAGCTGGGAATGTATTTGATCCTTGTTTTTTCACTCATAGTGGCTTCGATGGCAAACATCAGAACTATGTTTGGAATTGGAATGATGAATCTCATTTTATTTATTACATGGTGTTATTTTGGATCTCTCATCCTTCATCTTATTCTGGCAAAAATATTCAGAATTGATGCTGATAATTTTCTTATTACGTCGGCGGCATTCATTTTTTCTCCACCTTTTGTACCGCTTGTAGCAAACGCACTTAAAAACAAAGATGTCATCATTACTGGAATTACCGGAGGTATAATTGGTTATATTGTAGGAAATTACATGGGTGTGGCCCTGGCATATTTTCTGAAAGGATTCTGAATTATTAGTCAAAAATTTTAATATTATTTCGATTCCTAAAACAGGTAATTCAACCCGATTGAGAATCCAATATTTCCATCCTGTTCTTTCAAGGCTTTCCCGATATCGATTGCAACAACAAAGTTTTGATTCATAGCCAGCATGATGCTTCCCCCGGCACTGGAATGAAACTTTTCTGTTCCTGGCTTAAAATAATCTGAGAAATTTTCAGTCTCATATTTGTCACTGAAAGCAGACTCAAGATTACCCGGGAGTTTGATATCCCTTGTAACTCTTCCGAAATCATAAAATGCATCAAGACCCAGATAACAATCCTGCTTTAAAAATTTAAAATATAAAGGCTTCCAGCGCAGTTCTATATTACCCATGATAAAACCATCCCCCAGAACCCTGTTTCTCAAAACTCCTCTTATTGTGCTTGCCCCGCCAAGTCCTTCATTTGTTGCACCGGTAAGCATAGAAGTGATTACCTGTGACTGATAGAAGAAAGGAACAGTACCTGAAATGGTTGATTGATATCCTATCCTGTACACGAATGAGAGGTTTTTTTCTATTAATGTAAAATACTGCCGGTGTATGAAATAAAATCTGGAAAATCCCCAGTTATTCCCCAAAAATTTTGGGGATACCTCAATCCCTATCTCTGTCCAGAGACCTTTCATAGGATTAGGCCTGTTGTCACGACTATCCCACATAAGACCTGCTTTGACTGTATTGACCCAACCTCCTTTAGCCTCGTCTGCAGGAATTATTCCAAGTATCTGATACCTTTCAAAAAGACCAGGTACATCGGCAACCTGTGGCAATTTATCTTTTTTCCCTTTGTTAAGCTTATCAATATTGACTGAACCCGTTTTAAAATTCTGGAAAGCAAAACCGCCACTCCATTTTAAATTATCACCCGAAAGTTTTCCCTGAAAATCGTTTTTAAATCTGAACTGGTTTCTCTGGAAACGATAAAACATTCTTGTTCTGTAAGGAGGAGAAGTCAGCTTATTATCCATCCAGTCTTTATTGAAAACAGACTCATAACCGTTAAAACCGTAAAAAGGATTCGCCTGGTCAGGCAAATAACTCAGATCGCTGGTCATGTGTACACCCGGAATAAGATGATTAGATTCATACATAAACCTGTAGATGCCGCTTCCTTTAGTATAATGTGAAATTTCAGTGTAAGTATGATCAAGAAAATCCGGATATTTACTTCCATCGCCATAATTAAAAAACTCGGCAAGAGCTCCGTACTGAAATCCACGGTCGGAGTCAAATGAAATTGCAGGCAACGCACCACCGAATTTCCATCCGGTTTTTACTTTTTTCTCTTGCGCCGATATCGTAAAGACAAGCACTGACATAAGAAAAACTAAAAAGGGTTTTTTCATTGATTTGTAGGATTGGTTCATACGGTTAAAGATAAAGAAAAATGGAAATAACAGTCATTTTTTTTAATATTTGCTACCTTAGAACCATAATTATACGACTTAATGCTTACAGGTTTACTTATTACAAATATAAAGTGTCTGGTTCAGACGGAGGATGTGCCAAAATTAAAGGTATGCGGTCAAGAGATGTCTCAGATTCAATCAATATACGACGCTTATCTCTACATAAATAATGGTTTAATTGAAGATTTTGGCAAGATGAACAAACTTCAGGAAATCAAAAATCTTATCCAGAATCCCAATGTTAAAACTATTAATGCAACCGGGAAATTTGTTTTTCCATCATTCTGCGATTCTCATACCCACCTTGTTTATTCCGGAAGCCGCGAAATTGAATATATCGACAAAATCCGTGGCTTATCATATACTGAGATTGCAAAGAGGGGAGGCGGGATACTTAATTCAGCGAAAAAGCTCCATGAAACATCAGAAGATGAGTTGTTTAAGCAATCTATTAGTAGAATAAATGAGATAATCTCTTTAGGAACAGGAGGCGTCGAAATAAAAAGTGGTTATGGCCTTAACCTGACCGATGAACTGAAAATGCTCAGGGTCATCAGAAGAATTAAAAATACAAGTCCAATTGAAGTAAAAGCTACTTTCCTGGGTGCACACGCGATTCCTGAAGAGTACAAAACCAGGAGGGAAAAGTATGTTGATCTCGTAATCAATGAAATGATTCCGGTAGTAGCTTCGGAGGATCTTGCAGATTTTATAGATGTTTTTTGCGATAAGGGTTTCTTTACTGTTGAGGATACCGAACGGATATTAATGGCAGGAATGAAATATGGACTTACTGCTAAAATTCATGCAAATGAACTGGATTATTCCGGTGGCATACAAACCGGGGTAAAATACAATGCTCTTTCTGTCGATCATCTGGAATTTACGGGCGTTAAAGAAATTAAGGCGCTTATCGGATCAGAAACAATGCCTACACTACTCCCCGGATCTGCTTTTTTCCTCGGGATGTCCTATCCTCCGGCCAGAAACATGATTAACGCGGGTTTACCTATTGCTCTGGCGTCAGATTATAATCCGGGTTCAGCCCCTTCGGGTAATATGAATCTTATTATGTCGCTGGGTTGCATTAAATTAAGGATGCTTCCTGAAGAGGTGATAAACGCAGTTACAATCAATTCAGCTTATGCCATGGGTATTTCCGAAACGCATGGATCGATTGCAAAAGGTAAGGTAGCAAACGTATTTATTACAAAAGAGATACCATCGTATGAGTTTATGCCTTATGCTTTTGGAAGTAATCTGATTGAAACAGTAATACTTAAAGGAAAGATAATATAGGTTATCCCCCCAACGGGGGGTCAAGAAAAGAGGAGGATCTCAAGTCCCCCCTTGGGGGGATTTAGGGGGTAAATACAGGGAGCAAAAAGGGGCTTAACAATTCACATAGATGTAATAATAACCTTATTTTTTTTATGGAAAAGAAGTTAATAGAATGTGTACCGAATTTCAGTGAAGGTCGGGACATGGGAATAATTAAGCAGATAACCGATGTTATTGAATCGGTGGAAGGTGTAAAGTTATTGGATGTAGATCCCGGAAAAGACACCAACAGGACAGTAGTAACTTTTGTGGGAAGCCCCGAGGCTGTTTCAGAAGCTGCATTTCGATCGGTTAAAAAGGCTGCCGAGATTATTGATATGTCAAAACATCATGGAGCACATCCCCGGATGGGAGCCACAGACGTTTGCCCATTTATACCAGTTTCAGGAATCACAATGGAGGAGACTGTGGAGGTAGCTCATAAAGTTGCCGAAAGGGTTGGAAGGGAATTAGCGATACCTGTGTACTGTTATGAGAATGCAGCCAGTAAGCCCGAAAGAAGAAACCTGGCAAACTGCAGATCAGGTGAATATGAGGGACTTCGAAAAAAGCTTTCAGATACCGCATGGAAACCCGATTATGGACCTTCGGAATTCAATGAACGATCGGGCGCCTCTGCAATTGGGGCAAGAGATTTTCTGGTTGCATTTAATGTGAATCTTAATACCACATCAACAAGACGCGCCAATGCAATCGCTTATGATGTACGAGAGAAGGGGAGGCCTGCAAGAGACGGGGATCCGCTCACAGGTAAGTTTCTAAGGGATGAAAAAGGTGAAAAAATTATGATACCAGGTTCGTTGAAATCAGTAAAGGCAATAGGTTGGTACATAGAGGAATACGGTAAAGCGCAAATATCCATGAATCTTACGGATATCTTTGTGACACCTGTTCATATTGCATTCGATGAGGTATGCCATAAAGCAGATGCCAGAGGTGTAAGAGTCACAGGTTCCGAACTTGTCGGCTTGATCCCTCTTAAATCTTTAATCGATGCAGGGCGTTATTTTCTGGCTAAACAGCAGCGTTCATCAGGAGTATCAGATGCTGAACTTATAAGGATAGCTATTATATCTATGGGACTGAATGACATCTATCCATTTAAACCGGAAGAAAAAATAATTGAATTTGTTATGGCTGAAAAAAATAAACATAAACTGATAGAAATGAACCTGAAAGAGTTCATGGATGAGACTGCTTCGGATTCCCCTGCTCCCGGTGGAGGATCTGTTTCTGCATATATGGGAGCGCTCGGTGTTTCTCTGGGCACAATGGTTGCTAATCTGTCAAGTCATAAAAGAGGATGGGACGACAGGTGGAAAGAGTTTTCAGACTGGGCTGAAAAAGGTAAAGTAATTCAGAATAGTCTTTTACAGTTAGTTGATGAGGATGCAATTGCATTCAACAGGATAATGGATGCATTCTCACTACCGAAAAAATCAGAAGAAGATAAAAGATTGAGAGAAATTGCAGTACAGGAGGCAACAAAAAATGCAACGCTTGTCCCATTGAAAGTGATGGAGACTGCCTTTTCAGGCTTTGAATTAATTAGTGAAATGATTGAAAAGGGTAATCCTAATTCCGTTAGTGATGCAGGAGTGGGTGCATTGGCTCTCCGGTCGTGCATCAGAGGTGCATTCCTTAATGTAAAAACCAATGCCTCAGGAATACATGATAAAGATTTTGTAAATAGTGTAATTGGCAGGGGCGAGGATTTAGAATTCAAAGCTGTTGCTGCAGAGGAGCTGATTCTTAAAAATATTAATGTAAATATCAGAAATAAGTAAGTTTATCAACCACACCTCATACCTCAACCTCACACCTCATACCTCACACCTCAACCTCACACCTCATACCTCACACCTCATACCTCATACCTCATACCTCATACCTCATACCTCACACCTCACACCTCACACCTCACACCTCACACCTCACACCTCATACCTCATACCTCATTATAAAAGGATTATCCATTAATTCTCTTTATCGTTCTGAGATGATGGGAATAACCGCTAATCTCTGGTTTAAAAATCCCCTGATGATCGATCGAATCAATTCTTACCCTGCCTGAGGCATGAATGACCAACCCTCTTGATAGAATCATCCCTACATGTGCAATCTTTCCCCTGTCATTATCGAAAAAAACCAGATCGCCGGGCTCCGCCTGATCAATAAAGTCAATATTTTTACCAACTTCAGCCTGCTGCCAGCTATCCCGTGGAATGGGAATTCCCTGAATTTTATATACAAGCTGGGTAAATCCTGAACAGTCTAATCCTGAAGGTAGTCTGCCTCCCCAGATGTAAGGGCTGTTTATAAATTTCATTGCTGAATCAGTAAGCGAATCAATAATTGCAATGAAGTCGTTACTGAATTCACTGCCGGTTGTATAAACATTTTTCCCGACAATAAATACTTTGTCCTTGAAATCGGGATTTAAAACCTCACACCCGGCTTCCAGAACCATTTTTGTCTTGTCGTTTTTATAACAAAGTAAGGACCTGTTCAATACATGTCCGATTGAAGTATCTTCAATAGGAGAGCGCTGCAGATGACCCATGTCGATCCATCCCATATACTTGTCAAAAAAAGTTACGATTTTCATCCAACTGCCGGCTTTATCTATAACAGAATATTTTTCGCCAAACAGAACCTGGCTAAGCATCTCAGATTTATGTGATGGCGCTGACCTCAGCGGGACAAAGACATTTTCACATATATAATTTTCCATATATCAATTATTTGATTCAAAATTAGTAAATATCCTGAATTCTACCTCTTAATCCTCTTTGTAACTAGTGTTGACTCTCTGTACATGGTGTTAGGAAAAATTACTTTATTTTTGCATTCTCAAATCAGGTTTTAAAAATTTTAGCCAATGTCTGAAACTCAGAATGTTTGGAAGCCGACCAGAAAAAAAATATTAAATCTTGTTTATTTTATACTGAGTACGGCAATAGTTGTCGTGATCTGGCCTTACGAATCAGGTTTCGGCTGGTTCAGAATTCCTGGTGTTATTATTATTGTTTCGTCATGTTATCTAATTCTTTATCTATTCCTATCTCATTTCCGGCCGGAAGTACTTGATGTTACCCGACAGACACTTTTCATCATTCTTATAATACTCTCGTTCGTTTTGTTGACAAGGTTTGTATCAACTTATATTAATCAGAAAGGATTGTTCCTTATTCCGTTTGTAATTATTCCGGTTGTTATACGAACGTTTTATGATGCCAGACTGGCATTATTTATTTTGCTGATTACTATCATGCTTGCTGGATTTATGGTCACTGATCCGTTTGTATTCATATTTATGAGTTTTATTTCTGGCATGGTTGCAATTTTCTCACTGTCAAATATATACAGACGAGCTAAACTATTCATCACTTCTCTGGAGGTAATAATCAGCTATTCAGCTCTCTATTTGGGATTAAACTTGATGCACAATGGAAGTTTTAATAATATTAAAGTGTCTGACTTCTACCTGTTCGCCGGTAATGGACTCCTTGTTCTCCTATGTTATCCTATTATTTTTATTTTTGAAAAGAAATTTCTGTTTCTTTCAGATAACACACTCCTTGAGCTTGCCGACACAAATCAGCCTTTGTTAAGAAAACTTGCTGAGGAGGCGCCAGGATCATTCCAGCACTCTCTTCAGGTAGCTAACCTTGCTGAAGAAGCAGCAAGGATAACCGGGGCTAATCTTCTCCTTGTGCGAACCGGTGCATTATACCATGATATTGGCAAAATTGCAAACCCAAAATTCTATATCGAAAATCAGACTGATGGAATAAGCCCTCACGAGAATCTTAATCCTGAGGAGAGTGTTAAAGTGATAATAAATCACGTTAAAAACGGAGTAATTCTGGCAAAAAATTTTAAGATCCCCGTTCAGATTATAGATTTTATCAGGACACATCACGGGACTATGGTAGCTTACTACTTTTTCAAGAAATACACCGACCTTCACCAAATGGATGCAGGTAAGGTAAAAGAGTTTACCTATCCTGGTCCCAAGCCATTTTCGAAGGAGACTGCTGTTGTAATGATGGCAGATGCGGTAGAAGCCTCTTCCCGAAGCCTTTTGGAATATACTGAAGAAACCATAAGCGAACTTGTAGAAAGAATTGTTTACATCCAGGAACAAGACGGACAATTCTCTGATATCCCTCTCACCTTCAAAGATATTTCTGATATTAAAAATGCTTTTAAGAAAAGACTCTCAAATATTTATCATATACGGATGGCTTATCCGGAAAGAGAGTTTTGAAATTACTGCTCTGTGCTCTATGCTCTGTGCTCTGTGCTCTGTGCCTTCATCTCATATCAATAACCTCAACTCCCTTGAATTTTTCAGGCTGAAAGATAAATGTAGCTGGCTCGGGTTTTGTATTAAGGTCATATTCATTGACTTGAAGCATTACAATAACTCCATCCCTTCTCTTGTATTCAAGGCTGATAAGATTTAGGAGAGATTTTCCTATTGAAAGTCTTACCCTTATGAGTTCATTTTTTATATCTTCAGGATAGAGGTCGATTATATATGAATTTGATTTCTGCTCAATGAGACGGCTTTTATAATCTTTTTTGTACATAGTGAATATCAACGACGGACGACTCTGAAAAGTATTGTCTTTCTTGTTCGCTTTGGTTATTGTTACCTCTTGTTCTGCAGGGAGATAACTCCAGGATGTTTCGCCGTTAAACCAGAGGATATTGTCAGGGAGTACGAGTTTATATTTATCCTTGCTGAGGATGATAGAGCCTGCCAGAGTATCAACTTTATTTTCCGTCTGGTTTGTAGTTACCAGGTTGAATTTCATAGATACAGAAGGAGCCTTTAGTGCGTTGTCGGCGAATTTATCAAGAATCTTAATAGCCTCAGGATCATTCTGGCCGAGAATGTTCAGGGAAAATAGGATCAGAGATAAAAGAATGGCTGTAATATGTCTCATCATAATAATTTTACTCAAGACGCTTCAAAATCTGTTCCAAAGCGATAAAATCCATACAAAGAACTTCCCTGGCTTTACTCCCTTCGAATGGCCCAACAACTCCGGCAGCTTCAAGCTGGTCAATTATTCTTCCTGCCCTGTTGTATCCGATGGAAAGCTTCCTCTGAATAAGAGAAGTGGAGCCCTGCTGATGCTGAACAACCAGGCGGGCAGCGTCATCGAACATAGCATCCCTTTTACGCAGATCGACCTCGAGCGCGCCGGAATCGCTGTCGTCTACATACTCCGGAAGATGCATGGCATCGGCATAACCCTTTTGAGATCCTATAAAATCTGTAAGCTCTTCAATTTCAGGAGTATCTATGAAAGCACACTGAACCCGTACGGGTTCATTACCCGAAGATACCAACATATCACCGCGTCCAACCAGTCTGTCAGCTCCGGAAGCATCAAGAATTGTACGTGAATCGATCGATGAAAATACACGGAATGCTATTCTTGTCGGGAAATTTGCCTTGATAAATCCTGTTATAATATTTGCCGATGGTCTTTGAGTTGAGATAATCAGATGTATGCCAATAGCTCTTGCAAGTTGTGCAAGACGTCCTATAGGACCCTCAATTTCTCTTCCGGCAGTCATTATCAGGTCAGCAAACTCGTCGATAATCAAAACTATGTATGGAAGGTATTTATGCCCTTTTTCCGGGCTAAGTTTCCTTGAAATAAACTTTTCATTATACTCTTTGATGTTTCTGGACTGGGCGGCTTTAAGCAACTCCAGCCTGTTGTCCATCTCGATGCATAATGAATTGAGTGTCTTAATAACCTTTTGAGTATCAGTGATTATTGCATCCTCTTCATCCGGGAGCTTGGCAAGAAAATGTCTTTCAATTTTCATATAAAGAGGCAGCTCCACTCTTTTGGGATCGATGAGAACAAATTTAACCTCGGCAGGATGTTTCTTGTAAAGAATTGAAGTTATGATTGCATTTATTCCGACAGATTTTCCCTGGCCTGTTGCGCCGGCCACAAGAAGGTGAGGCATTTTAGTCAGATCGACAATATACGGTTCATTGGTAATTGTTCTTCCCAGTGCAAGGGCTATATCAAATTTTGACTCCTGGAATGCTTTTGAAGTAATGAGTGATCGCATTGAAACGATTTCCGGTTTTTTATTTGGAACCTCAATGCCTACCGTTCCCCTTCCTGGAATTGGGGCGATAATTCTTATCCCGAGTGCTGAAAGGTTGAGTGAGATATCATCTTCAAGTGATTTTATGCGCGCAAGCCTCACCCCGCGTTCCGGTACAATCTCATAGAGTGTTACTGTAGGCCCGACAGTTGCAGATATACTTTTTATACTGATCTTATGATCGCCCAGAGTTTTAATAATATTTTCTTTGTTTTCAAAAACTTCATTATTATCGAAGGCACTCTCTGATTTGTGTTCTTTCAGAATTGAAACCGGAGGGAATTTGTACTTTGAAAGATCAAGACGAGGATCATAGTCTCCCATTATTCTGTCAACCTCATGATCAGGGAGAGTATCATTTGTTCCCGGACGCGTAATATTTAAAGGTATATCTTTGGTATTAGGAATGGCTGACTTATCATTATCAAAATCACGGATTATGAAACCTGTTGATACTATTTCCGGAATATCTTCATCTAAATCGTCAGCTTCTTCATACTGTTTTGTAGTTCTTACTACAAATTCCACATTATCTTTCTCACGGTATTTATCATTGACAGATTTTGTCTCTGGAATCAATGAATCTGAATCTGATTCAGTAATAATATCAGATTCCGGAACAAGATTCTGATTATCTGACTGTTTTCTGAACGCCAGAAATGAAGGTAACCTTAAACCAAATGATGCCGGTTTGACTTTAAGGGCAAAAACCAGATATGATATTGTTAGAAAAGCCAGTACAATGCCAGTTCCTGTCATTCCCATAAAAGCATTCAGCCACCTTGTAACAATGTATCCATGGGCGCCACCAGGGCCACTGATAAGATATCCTTTTGCCTGACCAAAGATGAAACCAAGTATAAGAGAAAGAATGATTGCCGCGAAAGTAAATTTTGCAATAAGTCTTAAAGGTCTGATTTTTGGAAAATTAAGGAGATATAGTCCTACCGATCCAAAGATCAGGGGAATAAAAAATGCCCCATATCCGAACCCGTAACCGATTATCATCTTGGCAAGGAAATGGCCGCTTTTGCCTGACCAGTTTTTCACAGCTATATCGGGGCCTGAAACAATGTCTGAATCGGGTAAGCTCAGGTCGGTTTTCCACCAGAAAAGGTACGCCACGCAAGCCAGAAGAAGATATAATGCAAAACCACAAATGAGAATTCCTATAACAAATTTAATCCTCTCATCGGTAAAGAATGATTTTGACTTTATAAGGCTCTTTGCGGTTTTTGTATTCTTTTTACCTGTATCTTCCTTCTCTTTTGTCATCTCTTGATAATATGGTTATGCGCCCTGTGCTCTAAAGGCTGATCATTTTATTAATGAATTAATGAACTTGTCTATTTCCTGTCTTGAAACCCTAATGAATTTTTCTCTTCTTTCAAATACTTCATCAGGAATTTCTTTTTTATACACAGTCTCTGCATCAAAATGAAGTTCGGCTGATCCGAGGAAAAAGAAAAAACTCATAAGTACTCCATCAATCTGACTATAAGGAGTGGCGGTATTGGGATTCTTTACATGAATCTCATTAGTATACCATATCTCATACACTTTATCCTTGTTGGCAGGGAATGAAACTTCTGCGCCTTTACAATTAAATCCGCAAATTACCGATGTCTTTGATGTCTTCCTGATCACGATATCGTTCATTGCTTCAAAACCGGGAAATTGTTCTCCGGGTTGAACTGCATAGAAATATTTTAAAGTAAACAGACTGAAATATGTGTCAAAAATTCCTTTCTCCGGATTAGATAGATTAAGTATTCCCGAATTTCCAAACGAAGAGATCATCTCGAAAAGAATTTTATCGTGCTTAAATGATACAATAAGGTTTTTAGGAAGAACCTCCTTAGGCATTGGTCCGAAACTACCTATATAATCTATGTTATAATGGATTTCCCCCTGATTTATATACTTTCCTCCCCTTTCCTTACAGGAGAAGCCTGTTATTGCGAAGACTAGCGCAATGAACAATAGTTGGCTGAATCTCACTTATCTGGTAGTATTTTGAATTTCGTAAATGTAGTATTTTTTTTTAACTTCAGTTCTATCAGGGGATATTTCTGAGATTAAGCAGGCAAGTTCTGTTATAAAACATAAATGATGAAATTTTCTATTATTAATATACGGTATGGAATTCTTTGAATTTTGGTACTTTTGTAATCTTTAAATAGAATATGGAAAAGAAACTTGCAGTTGTTGCCCTTGGAGGTAATGCTTTGTTACGAGGTGATCAGGCAGGAACCATCGATGAACAGGAAAAGAACACTATGGAAACTCTTGAGAATCTTATTTTTTTAATTAATGATGGTTACGACCTGGTCATAACCCATGGGAATGGCCCTCAGGTAGGTAATATCCTTATGAGAAATGATGCGGGTGAAGAGTTATACGGAATTGCCCAGATGCCAGTCGATATTTGTGTTGCTGACTCACAGGGTGGAATCGGATACATGATTGAACGGATATTCAGAAATGTACTTAACAAACATGGGATTACGAAAAATGTTATCTGCATCATCACGCAGGTTCTTGTTGATATTAATGATCCTGCATTCATTGACCCGCAGAAAAGAGTAGGTAAAATTTATTCGAAAGAACAGGCTGATGATCTTACTGCCAAAAAAGGATGGATATTCAAAGAGGAGGTCAAATCCCAGGGAGGTTTCAGGAGAGTGGTACCATCCCCTGTACCGGTCGGAGTGCTCAATGAATCAATAATTAATGACCTTGCCAGAAAAGGGAATATAGTAATTGCCGCAGGGGGAGGTGGAGTGCCTGTTTATATTGATGAAAAGAAGGATGTCAGACCGGCAGAAGCAGTTGTTGATAAAGATCTGGCTTCCTCACTTCTGGCAGCATTAATTGGCGCTGATGAGTTCTATATACTTACAGATGTTCCTTATGTATACATCAATTACAAAAAACCAGATCAGGAGATTAAAGAGTTTCTCAACTACACTGATACGCAGAAATACTTTAATGAGGGCCAATTTACAAAGGGTAGTATGGCGCCCAAGATAGAGGCCTGTCTGAATTTTATTAAACAAGGTGGCAAAAAAAGTGTTATCACAGAAGCTTTTAAACTGGCTGATAAGAAATATGGTTCAAAAATAACGATGGAATATGAAGATGAACGAAGGTAGAAAGTTCTTTTACTTTTGTCATTTGTCTTGAAATCTTTTACTTTAGGGCATAGCCGTCAACTTAAGCTCTGGGGATGAATGAGAAACTGCATAAAAAAGTTTCCCCTCCTTTTGAAGGAGGGGTGGTCGGGAAGATTGATTATCTTATATATACAGCATTTTATTTCCCGACCGGGGTGGTTGACTCGCTGAGTTATGGAATATTTTAAAATCAATAAAACTTAATGCAAGAAAATTCAGAAGACAACATTGAAAACAGATTGGTATTCCAGAAACCTGAATTTGTAAAAAATGAAATAAGAAAAACCTTCAAAAGAAAAGATCCTGAATTTGAATAAACAATCAACCACCCCGGCCGGCATCAGGATTAGTCTCATAATTAAAAAGTGGTCCGGCCACCCCTCCTTCAAAAGGAGGGGAAAATTTGGAGGTTTAAAGTTAATTTTTTAAAATGATATAATAATCAACCACCCCGGCCGGTATCAGGATTTGTAACATATTTTAAAAGTGGTCCGGCCACCTCCCGCGTAGCGGGAGGAAATATATTTAACACCATAGCTTGACGGCTATGCCAAATGCCTGCCTGTCGGTAGACAGGGAGGCTTTATCCACTTGACTTTTTCCTTTAACCTTTCTCCTTGATTTTACTTTTGCATTTTGCTATTTGCTATTTGCTTTTTGCATTTTGCATTTTGCATTTTGTATTTTTACTTTTGTCTTGAAGTCTTGAAATCTTTTACTTTTGCATTTTTACTTTTATCTTTTTACTTTTGTCTTTTGTCTTTTTACTTTAACCTCATAGCTATGTCACAAAATCTTCATAACCGTCATTTTCTTAAACTGCTGGATTTTACGCCAGAAGAAATTACATATCTGCTTGACCTGGCTGCAAAGCTGAAAGAGGCAAAACATAATGGCATTGAGAAACAATACTTAAGGGGTAAGAATATTGCACTTATTTTTGAAAAAGCATCAACACGAACACGTTGTGCTTTTGAAGTTGCCGCTTTTGACCAGGGTGCACATGTCACATACCTTGGACCAACCGGTTCCCAGATTGGTCAGAAAGAGTCGATGAAAGATACTGCCAGAGTACTTGGCGGTATGTATAATGGGATTGAATATCGTGGATATGGTCAGGATATAGTCGAGGAGCTTGCCAGGTATGCAGGAGTGCCTGTATGGAATGGTTTGACGAATGAATTTCATCCAACACAGATACTTGCTGATTTCCTTACAATGAGAGAACACTCTGATAAACCTCTTAATAAGATGGTTTTCTGCTATATGGGCGATGCGAGGTATAATATGGGTAATTCCCTGATGGTAGGCTCAGCCAAAATGGGAATCGATTTCAGAATCGCAGCTCCAAAAGAATATCAACCATCTGAAGACCTGGTTGCAAAATGCCGGGCAGTAGCAAAAGAGACAGGTGCGAAAATCACAATTACCACCAATGTTGAAGAAGCTGTTAAAGGTGCAGATTTTCTTTATACTGATGTTTGGGTTTCTATGGGTGAACCTGAGTCTGTGTGGGAAGAGAGAATAAGATTGCTAAAACCTTTCCAGGTGAATATGAAAGTAATTAAAATGACAGGAAACCCATCTGTAAAGTTTCTACATTGTCTTCCTGCATTTCATAACAGGGATACAAAAGCAGGAGAGGATATCTTCAAAAAATTTGGACTCGATGGGATGGAAGTGACGGAAGATGTATTTGAATCTGAACATTCAATAGTGTTTGATGAAGCTGAAAATCGTCTTCATACTATTAAGGCTGTGATGGTTGCTACGCTTGGAACTTATGATACCATTTAGAATGCTCTTTTCACTTCTTACCAAGATCTTCAAACTCGACGTTAGTGAATTCTTCGGTGGTCATAGGGCATCTTTCATCCTTTATTTCAGCAGAGGACTCATGAGCTTCTGAAACGCTCTTCCCATTTACGATATAAGTAACAGCATCTCTTAATCCTTCAGAAAACTTTTCAAAGTCTTCTTTATAAAGAAAGATCTTATGTTTTTCATAAAACACTTTCCCTTCTATACCTAAGCGTTTCTTGCTTTCAGTAATGGTCAGATAATAATCATCTTTCCTTGTTGCTTTTACATCAAAAAAGTAAGTTCTCTTTCCGGCACGCACCACCTTGGTGAAAATTTCTTCCTTTATATTCTTTTCATCATGCACGTTTATGACTTCCTGTATTCCGGCTTCTTCTTCCATTTCTAAGTCAGTTAGTGTTAGGGTTTTGATTTGTATTGTCAAATATAATAATTATTTTATCAAATCAAAACCCGGAGGATTATTTGTCCTTAATTTTGCTAAGTTGTTTTGACGGTAAGAGAAAAAGAGTATTTTTGCTGCGGAAATTTGAGGTTCTTTATAAATGATAAGCAGAAGATTATTACGTATAAAAGCCCTGATGGCTCTTTACGCTTTTAACCGCAGGGAGGATGTGAGTCTTACCCAGGCTGAGACAGAATTGATGTTCAGCATTGGTAAGAGTTACGATCTTTATCACTATCTGATGTTACTTGTTCTTGAACTCGCTGATATTGCAGGTGAGAAGATCGATCAGGCTCTTCAGAAAAGGATACCTTCTCACGAAGATCTTAATCCGAGAAGAAGGTTTGTTGATAACCAGATTATCGCCCAACTTAGGAAAAACATTGATTTTAAGAACTATATTTCCACTAAAAAGCTTTCCTGGGTAAATAATTCACATATTCCACGTCTGCTCTATAATAAAATGATTGTTTGGGAAACTTACGAGGAGTATATGGCGTCTGAAAACACTAATTATGTGTTGGATAAAAAGTTCATTATAAGGCTTATAACGGAACATTTTTCAAACTCGGAAGATCTACAGTCAAACCTTGAAGAACAGAGTATCTATTGGAATGACGACATGGAATACATATCATCCATGGTCGAAAAGACTCTGAAAAAATTTAAGACAGATTCAGCAGATACAACGCCATTGATGCCTTTATTCAAAAATGCTGAAGATGAAGAATTTGTTAAGATATTGTTCAGAAAAGCAATCCTTCATTCAAAAAAATGTTCCGAGCTTATTGATAAGAATACAACCAACTGGGAGGTTGACAGAATAGCGCTTATGGACATTCTTGTTATGCAACTGGCAATAACTGAAATACTGGAATTTCCGGAAATACCTGTGAAGGTTACATTGAATGAATACATTGAGATTGCCAAATACTATTGTACCTCAAAAAGCAGTACCTTTGTCAACGGAATTCTTGATAATATTGTAAAAGAAATCCGCGGTGAGGGACTTTTTAATAAGTTCGGAAGAGGTCTCGTTGGTGAGGCGTTAACAGACGAAAATTGATGAATTGATATTGATTCAGCATTATGAAAAAACTTGTATTATTATCTTGGGTACTGGTAGCAATAGTTCTATCGGGTTGTGTTAACAGGAATAGTAAAAATTCATCTGATTCCGCTTCAAAAGCTATTAGCGCCGGTACCAGTGAGATTATCTTCACGGAATATCAGCACGATTTCGGAAAAGTTGCGGAGGGCGAGAAGGTAAGTTATACTTTTACATTTGAAAACAAAGGAACCTCAAATCTTATTATCGCTTCCGCATCAACAACCTGCGGATGCACAGTTCCAAAATATGATACAAAACCAATTCCTCCTGGCGCCAAAGGTAATCTGGAAGTTGTTTTTAACACCTCGGGAAGAAACGGAATACAGACAAAAACCATTACTGTAAAGTCAAACGCCTTAACAGCTGTTGTAATGTTAAAAATAACTGCGGACGTAGTAACCAATAAATAATAATAATAATTAATAATTGAGAAAATGACCAATTTTGCTTATTTGTATTTGATGGGTCAACCTTCCGGAGCAGCCGGACAGAGCAACCCGCTATTCACTTTCCTTCCACTTATTCTTGTTTTTGTCGTCTTTTATTTTTTCATGATCAGACCCCAGATGAAAAAGCAGAAGGAAATGTCGAATTACAGGACCTCACTTAAAAAAGGTGATAAAGTAATAACTACCGGAGGGATCTATGGAAGAATAAATGAAGTGAAGGATAACTCTTGCACAGTTGATGTAGGCGGAGATATCAAACTGAAAATTGACAAGAATGCTCTTCTTAAAGATCCTTCATCCGACGAATAAAAATTAATTTCATAACATTAATCCTTTGGTGAAAGGGGAAGATGGAATACGGACAGAAAACCTTACGAAGAAGGGAGTAAGAGTCATCAACAGAGATGTTGCTGTTTTTGCTTTCTTCCTTTTTCTCTCTTTTATTTTCTGGTATCTCAATTCCCTGGGGAAAGAAGTTGAAGCCGGAATAAAATATCACGTAAAATACACCAACCTTCCCAGAGAAAGAGCTATTAATGAAGATTTGCCGACTGACCTTAATCTGTTTCTTAAGGGTCCGGGTTATTCAATATTGAAACTTAAAATTTCAGGTAATAAAGCGCCCGTTATTATCGACATCTCAAAAGTTAATTACAAAAGAGCTCCCGGGGGTAAAGCTTTAAATTACTTTATTGTCACATCAGGACTTACAAAAAGCCTGAATGTTCAGATGAGATCCGGATGTGAGATTACCTCGATAAAACCCGATACCCTTTTTTTTACTTTTGATAAGGTTATTGCAAATTCATCCGGTATACCGGAGAATAGGTCCGAAAATAAAAAGAAGTGATGATCTTTCATTATGAGATATTTTAATGATAACAGAAAGAAAATCAGAATTTAAGCTTGGCATTACAGGTGGTATCGGAAGTGGTAAAACATCAGTATGCAAGGTTTTTGATGTTCTGGGAATACCCGTCTTTTCAGCTGACAGGGAAGCCCGGGAAATAATGGAAAATGAAGAAGCTATAAGGAGTAAACTGAATTCAATCACAGGGAAGGACCTTTACATTACCGGAAGTCTAAACAGGATAGCACTTGCTGCGATCATCTTTAATGACAGCGCTATCCTTGAAAAGGTAAATTCGCTTGTTCATCCTGCTGTTTTGGATCACTTCAGAAAATGGACAATGGAGCAGATAGCCCCTTATGTTATTATTGAGGCTGCAATACTCTTTGAAAGTGGAGCATCAAAAGTCGTAGACCGGGTAGCTACAGTTGTGGCGCCGGTAGAACAGAGGATGGAAAGGGTTATCCTGAGAAATAAACTATCCAGAGAACAGGTTGAACGGAGGATAAAGAATCAGATGGATGATGAAACCAGAATAGAACTTTCAGATTATATTATTTATAATTCTGAAAATGATATGATCATCCCTGCCATCCTTAAGATCCATGATAACATATTAACATTTATAAATACTCAAACCTGAATATGGGAGTTTTTGGAAAATGGTTGGGTGGAGGACTTGGCTTTGCTATGGGCGGGCCAATGGGGGGACTGTTAGGTTTTCTTGTTGGTTCTATGATAGATGGTACAACCGTTCATACCTCAAACTACACTTCAGGGAATGCCAGGACAAGTCAGGGCGATTTCGGTATGAGCCTGCTGGTTCTGGTTGCAGCTGTCATGAAGGCCGATGGAAAAGTAGTGAAATCGGAACTCGACTATGTTAAACAGTTCTTTGTGAGGCAATTCGGCCAGGAATCTGCAAAACAGGCCCTTCTGATGCTAAAAGACATTCTCAAACAGGAAATCCCTGTCAGGGATGTTTGTCTGCAGATAAAAGGAAACATGGATTACTCGTCGAGGCTGCAATTATTACATATATTATTTAATGTTTCACTGGCTGACAGTATGATCCATTTATCAGAAATTGAAATCATTGAAAAAATTTCGACTTATCTGGGCGTAGGATCAGGCGATTTTCTGTCAATAAAGAATATGTTTATTCCGGAAACGGATTCGTCATATAAAATTCTTGAAATTAATCCTGCTTCTTCAAATGACGAGGTTAAAAAAGCATACAGAACCATGGCAATGAAATATCATCCTGATAAAGTAAGCCATCTTGGAGAAGATTTCAGAAAATCTGCAGATGATAAGTTTGCTATGGTCAATGCAGCATACGAAAAGATTAAAAAGGAACGGAATATGAACTGATTTTTAATTTTTTAAAAAATAACAGTTTTAAAACTGACTTTACAATTCTAGAATTAAATTTGTACCTAAATAAATATGAGATGATTTTAAAAGATATTATGGCAATTTCAGGTGAACCCGGGCTTTTTAAATTTATTGCCCAGGGAAAAAATGCAATAATTGTTGAACACCTTGAGACCAAAAAAAGAAGCAGTGCATACAGCTCAGCAAAAGTGAGCTCGCTGGAAGACATCGCAATTTTTACTGAAAAAGAAGATATGCCCCTTGGCAAAGTCTTTGACCTGATTCATGAGAAGGAGAACGGTGGACCGGCAATTGATTCAAAGGTAGATACCGGCAAACTGAGAGAGTGGTTTGAAGGCATTCTTCCGGAATACTCAAAAGATAAAGTATATACCAGCGACATGAAAAAAGTTGCACACTGGTATAACATCCTTCATAGTCTCAACCTCCTCATCAAGGAGGAGCCGGAAACCACACCTGAAAAGGAACAAGTTCCTGTTGCAGTAAAGAAAAAGAAGAAAACCACTCCGAAACCAAAGCTTGATTAAATCCGGGTTAAATTTTTTATCAATGAATTTTGGCGGTAATGAGGTAGTTTATAGTTATTCGGAATCAGGTATAATTATTGTTCCGGTTCCGTACGATGAAACCAGTACCTGGATGAAAGGCGCTGATAAGGGTCCTGATGCTATTCTGGAAGCCTCCGTCAATCTGGAATTCTACGATATTGAAACATCATCTGAAGCGCATCTGAAGGGCATTTTTACAATACCTCCTATTTTAGAAAAGGAATCCCCTGAAAAACTCACAGAGGATGTATATTATAGGATATTGACACTACTATCTGAAAATAAATTTCCTGTTATCATTGGAGGAAATCATACGGTTTCAATAGGCTCGATAAAGGCATTTTCAGAATACTATGATAATCTCACAGTTCTCCAGCTCGATGCTCATTCCGATTTACGACAGATTTATGAGGGATCGGAATTTAATCATGCCTGTGCTATGGCACGAGCACGGGAATATGCATCTCTCGTTCAGGTTGGTATCAGAAGTATGTCGGCTGAAGAGTTACCATATATTGATAAGGACAGAATATTTTTTTCTCACGAACTTTATTACGATAAGAGTCTGTATAAAAAAGCGATCGGCAAACTCTCGGAAAATGTATATATCACCATCGACCTGGATGTGTTTGATCCATCTATAATGCCATCTACAGGAACTCCGGAACCCGGAGGACCTTCATATTTCGAACTGCTGCATTTTATAAGAGATGTAATAAATGCCAGGAATGTAGTGGGATTCGACATTGTTGAATTATGTCCATCTGCAACCAATAAAGCTCCCGATTTTATTGCCGCGAAAATAATTTATCAGCTGTTGAGTTACAGATTTGCCATTTAGGGAATAGTCGCGACTGTTCCCTAAATGGCAAAAATTAATCCTCTTTCTTCGCTTCCTCCCATATCACATTCATCTCACCGAGACTCATATCATGAAGAGAAATGCCTTTTGTAAGTGTCTCTTTTTCAAGATAATTAAACCTTTTAATAAATTTTCTGTTAGTTTTTTCAAGAGCGGCTTCCGGGTCGATACCATACAGGCGTGATGCATTTATTATTGAAAAAAGCACATCGCCAAGTTCTGATTCTATTGATTCGGTATTATGGTTTTCAATCTCTTCTTTCAGCTCTGAGATTTCTTCAAGAACCTTGTCCCAAATCTGCTCGCGTTTCTCCCAGTCAAATCCTACACCTCTTACCTTTTCCTGGATCCTGTTTGCTTTTATAATAGCCGGCAATGAAGATGGGACACCTGAAAGCACTGGTTTGTAACCGTTGTCCTCCTTTATTTTAAGTTGTTCCCAGTTTTCTTCTACCTCTGATGCTCCTGTAACTTTTACATCTCCAAAGACATGAGGATGCCTGTAAATGAGTTTATTGTTGATTCCCTCAAGGACATCGGCCATTGTAAAAGCTCCTTTTTCAGAACCAATCTTTGCATAAAAGACAATATGAAGCATGAGATCTCCAAGTTCATTTTTTATTTCCACATCACTTTCTGAGAAAATAGATTCAGATAATTCATAGGTCTCTTCAATTGTTAGTTTCCGCAGACTTTCGTTAGTCTGTTTAGTATCCCAGGGACACTTTTCCCTAAGTTCATCTATAATATCAAGAAGCCTGTTAAATTCTTTAAGGCTTTTATTTCTATCATTCATTAGTTGCTATTTTAAAATAAATGGTTAGGAGATGCGATTTTGTTAACCAGATCGATGCGTAACACAGATCCGACTGAAAGGCTTAGCAATTCTGATACATCAGCCCCATTGATAGATATTTCAAGCAGATCGAGTTGATTAAATCTGGAAAGCATCTCGCCAACCGGTACATCACTGTACTTCAGGGAAATCTGATCAGTATAATTTTTATTGCTTTGAATTAGAATCCTGTATGCTTTATTTTCAAATACCCTGTAAAAAACCTCTCTGGTAATATTGGAAATGGCGTTTCCATAAGAATCTATGAAAATAATACTACCGATTATTACATCCTTGTCAATTGTTGCCCTTAACGGGATCCTTTCACTAATTGTGTTGACAGTTTTTCCCAGATCCGATGGTTTTTTGCCCGCTATCAGATCTGAGGCAGCCTTCGCAAATATCTCAAGCTCATCAGATGTTTCCTGATGATCTAACTTTATAACTTCATCCGGCTCAGAATTAAGAATGAGGTTAAAAATTCCATTGTCGGTTCCAACGAAAAAATGATCCCTGGCTCTGACGATCAGATGATCCTGATCCTTATGCGCTTCCGAATGAACACAAATTATGTGAACTGACCCTTTAGGATAATTATTATATGTATTTCTTATAATAAAAGAGGCACGCGAGATATTAAATGAGGGTATATTTCCGGCATTATCAATGATAATTGTTCCCGGAGACTTGCTGCTTAGCTTTCCTTTGATGATTCCGTAGTATATATCATCAGGCTTCCACTCTGTTGTTAATGTAATTACCGGCATACGAAAAAACTTATAACAAAGATAACCTTCTAAGGAAAAAATAACCTTACTTTGTACTTTACAATGAATTTATTTATGAACTATTCATCCTGTTTACAGATTAGTTCGGTGAATAGCATTCAGTTCATTAATTTTTGCTAGGTTTAATGACAGAGATAATCATTTTTCTTGAGGATATTGACCCTGTTGTCTTCTTCGGTACAAACAATTCGCTGTTAGATAAAATCCGAAGTTTCTTTCCTAAAATTAAGATCATGGCCCGAGGCAATGAAATAAAATGTATGGGAGAGGAGACTGAGATAACGATATTTGCAGAAAAGTTTAATGAGCTGATTGAATATTATCGTAAATATCACCGGCTCGACGAACAGGACATCGAAAAATATTTTTTTGATGCTGAACACATGAAGTCTGCATCAAACGGTGAGTTTGAACAGGTAATTATTTTTGGCACAAGCGGAAAACCCGTACGCGCCCGCACAGCTAACCAGTTGCTTTTAGTCAATGATTATAAGAAAAGTGATCTCATAATTGCAGAAGGACCTGCCGGTACAGGTAAAACATATACATCGATAGCCCTGGCAGTGAAGGCGCTGAAAGACAGGGAAGTAAAAAAAATAATTCTTACACGACCGGCAGTGGAGGCGGGGGAAAAGCTTGGATTTCTGCCGGGAGATATGAAGGAGAAACTTGACCCATACCTTCAACCACTGTATGATGCTCTGCATGATATGCTACCGTTAAAAAAGCTGGAAACCTGGCTGGAGGATGGTACTGTACAAATAGCTCCACTGGCATTTATGAGAGGGAGGACTCTTGAAAATGCATTCGTAATTCTTGATGAAGCTCAGAACGCCACGATCAGTCAGCTGAAGATGTTCCTGACGAGGATGGGAGTAAGTTCAAAATTTATTATGACCGGAGATACTACACAGATTGATCTTCCAAGAAAAAATGATTCCGGTATGCTTATGGCAATGCGTATCCTCTCTAATATTGAAGGTATCTCAATTATCAGGTTCGACGAGAGGGATATTGTAAGACATAAACTGGTTAAACGTATTGTAAGAGCCTACGAGAATGAAGAAAACGAAACCGAAAAATTGAAAAACAATAGTAAAAGATAACATCATGGAAAAGACAATTTTAAGCTCAAATTACAATTTCCCTGGTCAGAAAAGCATTTACAAAGGGAAAGTGAGGGACGTATATAATATTGAGGACAAATACCTCCTTATGATAGTTTCAGACAGGATTTCAGCTTTCGATGTTGTCCTTCCAAGGGGTATTCCCTATAAAGGGCAGGTACTTAATCAGATAGCTGCAAAATTTCTTGATGCAACAAGTGATATAGTCCCAAACTGGAAGATTGCAATACCCGATCCTACAGTGACTTTTGGACATAAATGCGAACCGTTTCCAGTCGAAATGATTGTAAGAGCTTATCTTACAGGAAGTTCGTGGCGATCATATAAAGCAGGTGCCAGAGAGATATGTGGTATAAAAATTCCTGATGGAATGAAGGAGCATCAGCGTTTTAAAACACCCATAATAACTCCTACTACCAAAGCGGAACAAGGCAAACATGACGAAGATATATCACGTTCCGAAATAATCATCAGTGGCCTTATTTCCGAAGAAGATTACCTTCTTATTGAAAGATACACAATGGAAGTATTCCTGAGAGGATCTGAGATAGCTCTGCAACATGGTCTGATTCTTGTTGATACCAAGTATGAATTTGGTAAAAAGGATGGTAAGATTTACCTTATTGATGAGATCAATACTCCCGATTCATCGCGATACTTTTATGCCGATAAATATGAGGAGAATTTCAGAAAGGATCTGCCTCAGAAACAATTATCAAAAGAATTTGTCAGGGAATGGCTTATGGCGAATGGTTTCCAGGGAAAAGCAGGGCAGAAAGTCCCTGAAATGACCGATGAGTATGTTAATCAGGTATCGGATAGGTATATAGAACTTTATGAGAAAATTACAGGCGAAAAATTTATCAGGGCAGATATTAGCAATGTACCTGAACGAATTGAAAGAAACTGTAACACATTTCTTAAATCATTGTGACCCAGAGCGAGACTAATAAAAAAATCTAATGAGAATCACCAACCGGATAAAAGCCCTGTCGATATTATTATCTATTCTGATCTGCAGTAGTACTGTCTTTTCACAGGTTATCGTTGAGAGGTCGAAAGACAAAGTAATTATTTCCGGAATAGCATATTTCATACATCAGGTTAAAAAAGGAGAAACTGTTTATTCTATTTCAAGGGCATACGGAATTACTGTTATAGACCTTACCCAGGAAAACCCGCCTGCAGTTTATGGTATAAATGAGGGACAGACACTCAGAATTCCGGTAAAGATGGTAACCGAAGCAAAATCTTCAGAATCTGTACCTGTTAAGAGAGCCCACGATGAAACCAAATTCATTTACCATAGTCTGAAACCCGGAGAGACTGTATACTTCCTGTCAAAAACTTATGCTGTATCTGAAGATGAAATAAAACAGAGTAACCCTGGAATAGATATTAATAAATTATCTGTAGGCGCTGAAATAGCCGTTCCAAAAAGAGAGTTCATGAGCAACCAGCAGAAATTTGATGATCAGGAGAATAATTATATTTATCATAAAGTTCTTACTGGGGAATCCCTTTCGTCTATTGCTAAACAGTATGGACTTAAAGTCAGGCAAGTTCGGAGGGAGAACAGGGACTTAAGGTTTCCACAAGTTGGTGATTATGTAAGGATTCCGGGAGCTAAAAAGGCTGAAATACAGGAAATTGAACAATCAAAAGCTGACACCACTGCATCCATTGCAGAGGAGTTGTCTGTGAAAACTGAAAGATTAGGTTATACAACTGTGAATGAGCTTAAAGGTTCATTGAATGTAGCTGTCTTGCTCCCGTTTTATCTTTCGGAGAACTCCCGTCGCACAGAAATTGATTCATCATTGTTAGTAAAAGGTAAGAAAGTGGTGAATAAATTGCCGGAGGACTGGATCTATCGTGGAAGCATTGATTTTCTGGAGATGTATGAGGGAATATTGCTTGCCACAGATACCTTACGCGCACTGGGATTAAGTATAAATCTTCACGCCTACGATATTAAAAGCGATACAATTGAAATTACCAGACTAATAATGTCCGGTAAATTAGCAGGTATGGATCTCATCATTGGACCTGTTTATTCCCATAACCTCCTTCTCGTTTCTGAGTACGCGGGAAGCATGGGTATACCTGTTGTATCTCCGGTTCCGCTTGTGAATAATTCTTCACTGATAAAAAACCCTACTCTCTTTATGGCCAGTTCTTCACTTGAAATTGCACAGAAGGCTCTTGCAAAAAAAATAGGTGAATATTACGATCATAATATTGTGTTTATTCATTCCGACACTACTGGAACTGATGAGGACGTTAACCGATTTAAAAATTTGATATTTACGGAGTTAATTTATAAGCTGCCTTATGAAGATATTAAATTTAAAGAATTTAAATTCTATGGCAAATCAATGTTTAATAATGATTCTATAAACAGATTGAGCCATGCCCTTTCTGAACAATCAAACAACATCGTTATTATAGCATCTGAGTGGGCTCCACTAATTAGTGAGGTGATAGATAATGTGAGTGGTCTATCCCGTAGATTCAACGTGAAACTTTTCGGGTATCCTGTTATCAGAGATCTTAAGAGGCTCGACCAAAAGGAACTTTTTGATATGGATCTCCTGGTCTACTCACCTTTCTGGATTGATTATTCAAAAACGAATGTAAAACAGTTTAATTTAAATTTCATGCAAAAATTTCATACACAACCATTAGAAAGTAGCTATGCATGGCAGGGGTATGATATTGCATTTTACTTTTTAAGCGGTTTGGCAATGCATGGAAAAAACTTTATTGTTCACCCTGAAATTCATTACCCCGACTTATTACAAAGTGATTACGACTTTAAACGAAATAATGCCGGAGATGGTTTTGAAAATCAGAAACTCTTTATGGTCAGATATACAAAGAATTATGAAGTTGTTTTAGATGATGAGAATAAACCTCCTCAATAGATTTAAATGAGAAAAGAGGAATCAGGAATGAGGAATGAGGAATGAGGAATGAGGAATGAGGAATGAGGAATCAGGAATCAGGAATTATCACAGTAGTATGTATTCCTGGCTTCTAATCTCTGATCTCTGATCTCTAATCTCTGATCTCTGTTAATAAAAATTAACAATCGGGAATATTCGAAGATCATCATTTGTCTATATGCTGTAGTATGATCAACAAGTCGTACAACGTAACCGAAGAAAAAGAGCTGGTAAAAGCATCCCTGAGTGGCGATAAAAAGGCATTTGGTGAAATAGTAAACCGTTACCAGAAAATGGTTGCACGTACAGTAAAAGGAATGCTTGGAGATTCAGTTTTTGCTGAAGATATTGGACAAGAGGTATTTATTAATCTTTATTATTCATTATCAGGGTTCAGGGGAGAATCAAAACTCTCAACTTATATTCAGAAAATCGCGGTGAATCTGACTCTGAATGAGATAAAAAGAAGAAAGAGATTCTTTTCAATGTTTTCGCATAAAGCAAACAATGAAATGTATGAATTTGAAATTGCTGATCATGATACTGAAGAAAGAAAAGAGGCTTCAGAAATCGTAACTAAAGCGCTATTGGCTATGGATTCCAAATTTAGAATAATATTGACAATGAGAATGCTTCAGGGATATTCAACCAAAGAGACAGCTGAAATACTTGAGGTGCCAATCGGAACTGTCCTTTCAAGGTTATCAAGAGCTCAGGAGCAATTAAGAAATATTTTAATTAAAATGTAAAATCAACTTTAATAAAATGAAGGCCTCAGAGATTAAAAATTTGATGATCAGCTCACTGAATGACGATGCTGATGCTATTGAGGTTCCCGGGAGACTTGAGAAAGAGGGTATCTCTTATAATTTCAGTCATAACTTTTCAGACAAAGTACTGAATAAACTGTTTTCAGCAGGGTTAATTTTAAAAAGGGAAGTAGAGTTTGTAAAATATATGAATTTTGCTTTCTACCGCATCGCACTCACAGGAGTAGCAGCAATTGCTGTTCTACTTATCTCTATTTTTATAATAGAAGGTTCACTCTCATTAAATTCATTTCTGGGATTGAGCGATAATTATGATGAAAGTATTGTCTGTCTGTTAACGGGAAATTAGCGCAAAATGAAAACAAAACCTATTGTAGTAGTTCTGTTAACTTTGATAATTGGTTTCATCCTTGGGATGCTAACTTCAGCACAGATAAGATATCATAGACTGAAGCCTGTAAGGGTTTATTTTTCCGAAGAAAGATTCAGGGATGGTTATTACCAGGCGATACAACCAGATAAACAACAAAAAACAAAAATTGATCTTGTAATTGATAAATACGCCAAAATTAACAGCGAACTGCAAAACAATTTCAGGAAAGAACTTGATTCAAGTATGAAGGAGTTCAGGAAAGAACTTGATTTAAACCTTACAAAAGACCAGATTGCCAGATTAAAAGATATGGATGAACGTCGGCATGAAATGATCAGGCACAATAGGAAGAATCATGAAAAAGATACTACAGATGCGGGACCTGAAAGACGGCACTTCCCCGCCATAGAGCCTTTACAAGATGGAACTCCTCATTCTTTACATGATCATGATTCTGCCAGACTACCCGATAATAAATAGCAGGTAATCTAAAATAATGGGTAAATCATCAGGATTGACTCCAAGTGTAATTAGCAAATCTTTGTCTTCCGAAAAAATCGATATAAACTGTTCTTTTGACAGTTCTCCACTTATTATGCTTTGCCTGTAAAGGTCAGCAGCTTCACGCTTTTTACCTCTGCAGAATGCAAGATGACCCTTATTAATAAAATCATGAGCATTTAGTTTCCCGGCAGATAATCGATCATAATATTTCTCCGACTCATCAAATCTTCCCTGTGCAAAATAACAAAATGCGATAGGCCTTAAAATCTTAAGGTTCCCTGGCTCTTTATATTCAACCCTGAAATAATATTTTAATGCCTGTTCATAATTCTTAAGATCTAGGTAGCAATGTGCTATCATTATTATTGTATGGATATTTTCCGGCTCCAGATCTGATGCCTGCAGGTAAAATTCCAGGGCCTCCTCATTATTTCCAAGCCTCCGCAGGCATAGTCCTGTCTTCTTGATAGTCCAGACTTTTCTGTCAATAAGTTCTGCTCTTCTGTAAAACTTGAGAGCTTCTTCATAATCTGCACTTTCCTGGTAACAATAGGCTATCTTTTCATATAACTGCACCTCTGAGGGCTTTTCTTTCACTTGTTTCAGGAAAAGATGGAGGGCATCACTATAAAAGTTTTTGCTGAAAAAATAGTCAGCGAGTCCAGCCTCGGCATCAGATGCATTGCTGGTCATCCTGAAAAATTCGGAATTATAGATATCCAGCTTGCCAAGAAACAGGTCTTCAAATTCTTTTTTATAAGGGGAGAGCTTAAAAAATCTGTAAATATCCTGCAGGTACTGGGTTATATTAATCCTGAATACCCTATATGGATCGATGGCTGATTCTTCCTCGTTTAATTGTTGTAACCCTTCAAGTTCCATCCGGAAAACCTTTAACATCATGCTTTTTTGTGCTGAAGGGAGATGCTTTAAATTAAGAAGTAATGAATACTTATCTGAGTTGCAGATGAAAGGAGTCTTATAAAGCGCTTCTGCCAGATCGTTAGTCCCCGGACCAAGGATCTCATCATGGTATATCTCATCAACAGTCTCATGATCAGGATAGAACGGGACAAACCAGTTCTGGAAATCTTTAAAAAAGTCAAAATGTTTCATATTGGCGAAGGCAGACATATAAACATCTGCTCCTTCCATCTGGAGTTTTGTCAGTTCCTCCATAGTCTTGAATATTTCTTCCGAGTCACTGAACATTTCAGCCCAGTCAGGGTTCTTCTCTTCATTTTTATCTTTCGGGAGAATATTATCAAGGTCAAGCTTTTCCTCAATCATGGGTCTAAGCCTGGCGACCTGTGGTAATATTTCGTCCTGAAGTTTTCTGCTAAGGTTTTCTGTTTCCCTCGATCTGATAATCTGCAGAACTATAATCCTGCAATGTTCCTTAAATTTCGTTTCCCGGCTCATATTATTGATCCGGTCAGTAACTTCAGGATATAATAATATCCTTTCATTGTAATAATGCAGGTTCAGGACAAGACCTGAGAGCGCTCTTTCCATAACCTGTACCTGACCTGCTTCATAGAGACTTATCAGATGAAAAAGTTTTTCAGATTGCCACGTTCTGAAAGAACTCAGAGTAATAGCTGTGGTAAAAAGGCTAGCCTCAAACCATCTGAATTTTCCGGATTTCAAAATAATATTGATCAGACTGTTTTCAGCTTCTCCATAATAATCTGTTAGCCAGAGATGATTGAATATATTCTTGATCAGCTGTTTATGTTTTTTCGAAATCTCTGAATCAGGGTTGGGTGTTATCTCATTACTCAATTTAAGCCACTCGTCAAGCTCCGATTTAAACAACAGATCATCAACAGTTTCCACAATGGTTTTGCCACTTAGTTTAAACTCTTTTTCAGCTTGTTGCTTTACCCAGTATGTGTTCCATCCTGAATTATGTGACAATATGTCCTGTCTGGTCCTGTCGGAGAGTCCAAGAATAGATTGAATGAGTTTGAGATATATCTTGTTACGTTCGGGGTCTTTTATTCCATCAATAGTGTAGGTGACCATATTCCTATAGGTCATTTCTATATTATTATACTCATCCCGCATATCACCTGATGATGAATTGGAAATCATATCAGACAGTATGTCAAGACTTTGCTTGATTTTCTTTTCTGAAATCAGGGTGCAGAGCTTTTTATGTTGTTGAATAACCTTTGATATTTCCATCTTCTTCTTATATTGAACTGACCTTACATAAAGGAAGAGTCCCTTAATTCAAAAAAACATCTTTGTCCGGATATAATGAAGTATGACAAAAAATCATTTCAATATATCAAAATCGTATATGCAACAATCAGACCGTTTAACGATTTTGATGTGAATCAGAAGTTATATCCTATACTGATATAACTCTTAATTTTATTGAAATATACCTCCCTTTTGTAGTTTCCATACATTAAACCAATTTTAATGGGACCAATAATTGACATGTAGCCGGCACCGAGTCCGAACCCGGTAAGAAATGAAAAACCATTATCGCGGTTAGCTTCCTGGATAGCAAATATGTTTGCCAGGAAATTCACATGAAAATTCTCAAAAACCTGCATATCGAAACCAGCTCTGACACCAGCGAGTTTTTTAACAGGAATTTCATTTGATTGGAAACCAACCATAGGAATTGAACGTTTATTAATGGACTCAACTCCGCCAAGAAGGTAAAAATTATTTTGTGCTGAAACTGAATCAGAGTTGGTAATTAGAAGAACATCACCTCCAAATAAAAAAGTCAGTCTGCCAGGAGGGGTGAAATAATGATTAACAGATCCATGGAAAGTATAGAATCTATTGAATGTAAACTCCCCGTGGTTTTTCCAATCAAAGTCAACTTTTGATGAATCAGTTTTTAATCCTGCTGACTGTAGTTTTGAAGCGCTGACTGAAATGTCTAAAATGGTTCCCTTGTTAGGAAAGTGTTTAGCATCCAGGCTATTAACCTGATAATCATAAGTTGCAGTTATATAATTATATGATAGGTTTTTCAGATTAACATTTGAAATATAATGTAATACCAGATTAAGCATTTCATAGTTTGCTGAAATGCTCATCATATTATTAAGCCCTAATCTTTGGTTGAAAGAAAGTCCTGGTGTGAAATTTCTACTGATCACCGCACCCTTATCCCCTCTTAAATCTAACAATGGTATCAGAGCATTGTCGAAATATAATTTTGCTGATAATCCGAATATCTGGTTCCTGTCAATAAACTGAAGGTAGTTAAGCTCAACCCTGTAATACTGGCCAATACGCGAGCCAAAATTGATCACTGATCTTTGAGTTAACAAGTTTTTAACTGACATCTTAAAAATAAGCCCGGAGAGGAGTGAATTATCATAGTGGACAGATCCATAAAGCATTGCCGGTGGTTTCTCTATACAATCTATAACAAGAATCAGTGAATCATTCCGGGGAATAACCCTGTATTTTACTTTGTCAAACCATGCTTTCCCAAACAGAAGTTCAATTCTATCGGTAATCAGAAACTTATCAACCTTTGTTTCTGGTTTAATATCCAGCACACCAAGAATTTGTTCATCCGAATATATTTTATTACCGGTTATTTCAATCCTGTTAAAAGTATATGATTTTTTATTCAGGATATTCTCTATTGGTTTTTGTACACCAATCCTGTCAAGAGAGTCTGCCAGTTTTCTGAAATACTCTTTAAAAGGCAGCGCCGCCAAATACCCTCTTTCTACAAGTGAGTCTACATTGTCAAATTGAAAGATAGAAAGCTTATCCGTATTCGGTTTGATAAGCACATCAACCATCTTTTTCTCTTCTTCAAAATCATCCAGACCTCTAAACATTGCTATCTGTTCCATTATTCCCGGTAATGTCTGAAGTTTATCGGCTTTATACCCGTTGAAGCCAACATAGGATCCGATTATTATATCTGCTCCCATATCCCTGACTTCACTTGCAGCAAAGTTCCTGATCAGTCCGCCATCCAGCAAAAGCAAGGTATCAATCTTCAGCGGAGTAAAGATTGACGGAACTGAAAAGCTTGCTCTGATGGCATCAGGCAGGTACCCGGTTTTCAAATCAATTTTTTTATAGCTTATAATATCGGTACCAATACATAAGAATGGAATGGGGAGCTTTGAAAAATCGCTAATATCTGCTGCCGGCCAGGCATAGAAGCTAAGAGTATTTTCAACCTGTTGTCCGTTTATAAGACCTGATGGGAGTACCACTTTCCTTAGTGCAAGAGGCAATGATACTGCACTATTAGAAAAATGACACTTTTCAAGAAAAATCACTTTGTTTTCAGGGATTTTATTCGAGAGTATGATTTTCCAGTTCAAACTTTTTAATATTTTCTGAAGACTGTCAGCTGTATATCCTAATGAATACAGTCCACCGATGATGCTTCCCATGCTGACCCCTGTGATATAGTCTGGCCTTAAACCTGCTTCTTCCATCACTTTCAGGACTCCTATATGAGCAATACCATGAGCTCCGCCTCCACTAAGAACCAGACCGATATGTGGTCTGGTCTGAACTTTCTGTGCTTTAATATTTACAGGGTAGAAAATGAAAACCAGACAGAAAAGACAAATAAATGAGAGAGGGTTTTTTAGAAAGCGTGGGAATAAGCAAGTAAGGGGGTTCATATTTAGCATCTTAGAATGCTACTGAATTATAGCGCATATCTTTGCAAGATAGTTATTTTAAGTAATTTAGCAGCGTGAAAACTCAACTAATTTTCAATAATAAATGGTTGCCCACTACTAACAAAGAGGTCGATTCGCTCGGGTGGGATGAAATAGATGTTATTATATTCAGTGGTGACGCTTATGTAGATCACCCTTCTTTCGGACCGGCGGTCATAGGAAGAGTCATTGAAGATGAGGGATTTCGTGTCGCTATTGTACCACAACCAAACTGGCAGGATGATTTAAGAGACTTTCGTAAGCTTGGTAAGCCAAAATACTTTTTTGGAGTGACAGCCGGGAATATGGATTCAATGGTCAACCATTATACTGCTGCCCGTAGGTTGAGGTCCGATGATGCATATACACCTGGTGGAAAAGCCGGCTTCAGGCCTGATTACCCAACTATTGTTTACACTAAAATACTAAAAGAGATTTTTCCTGATGTTCCTGTAGTTATAGGAGGTATAGAAGCCTCTATGAGAAGGTTGACTCACTATGATTACTGGAAAGACAGGCTTGAACCCTCCATACTCCAGACCAGTGGCGCTGATATGCTGATTTATGGAATGGGAGAACAACCTGTAAGAGAGCTTTTAAAGCTATTGTTGAAAGGATTTCCTTTTTCATCTCTTAAAACAATTCCTCAGACATCTGTCATCATAAAGCAGGAAGAGCCTTTACCGGTAAAGGGAATCTGGAAAGATATATCTCTCCATCCGTTTGAAAAATGTATGAAAGACAAACGTCTGTTCGCGGAAAATTTTGTAATGTTTGAAAAGGAATCCAACAAAATTATTTCCGCCAGAATGAACGAAGCTTCAGGCGAACTAAAAGTGATTATTAATCCGCCATTTCCTCCAATGAAGGAGGAAGAAGCTGACCGGTCTTTTGATCTTCCTTATATGTATCTGCCGCATCCACGCTACAATAAAAAAGAAGACATACCTGCTTATGAAATGATAAAATATTCTGTGAATATTCATCGCGGGTGTTTCGGCGGTTGTAGTTTCTGTGCTATAGCCGCGCACCAGGGGAAACAAATAGTAAGCAGATCAGAAAGGTCAATATTTAATGAAATAGAAAAAATTATTCAACTGCCTGATTTTAAAGGCTATCTCTCCGATCTTGGCGGACCATCAGCTAATATGTATAGGATGAAAGGCAAAGAAATGAAGTTATGCCAGGTATGCTCAAGACCTTCATGTATATGGCCTGCAGTTTGCAAAAATCTGAATACCAGCCATAAAGATCTTACAGAACTCTACAGGAAGGTGGATAGGATAGAAGGGATAAAAAAATCATTTATCGGCAGTGGGGTACGTTATGATTTATTGCTTCCGGAATGGAATAAAAATGCCGGGAGAGATGAAGCTGAATATCTCGAAGAGCTTATTAAAAACCATATTTCAGGAAGGTTGAAAGTAGCTCCTGAGCACACTGCGCCTCATGTTTTGTCGTACATGCGTAAGGTACCGTTCGACCTCTTCAGAAAACTTAAGACGCGGTTTGATAATATCAGGACAAAGTATAGTTTGAAGTATGAGATGATTCCATATTTCATCTCAGCCCACCCGGGATGCACTGATGCCGATATGAAAGATCTTGTTGCAGATGTTAAAAGTATGGGTATAAAACCAGAACAGGTTCAGGATTTTACACCCACTCCAATGACCCTTTCAACATTATTGTATTATACAGGAATTGATCCATATTCCGGTAAAAAAGTTTATGTGGCAAGGAATATAGAGGAGAAACGAAGACAAAAGGAGTATTTTTTCTGGTATAAGAAGATCTCCAAAAAATAGCCTTTTGGGCTTAATGGAGTTTTACC
>JANYIW010000396.1 GCA_025358645.1 Bacteroidales bacterium | reverse complement strand
TATCCTACCCCCGGCTGGCGCCGGGGGTTATTCATATTTAGCCACTTCGTGGCTAAGAATGTTCAAAACCAAGCCCTAAGGTTTTAGCTATCTTCTAATTGATAACTAAGATGTGTATAAAGGGTAGTCCTTCAAAAGGAGGGGAAATGAGCTTGACGGCTATGCCATAATGGGATAAGGAGGTGATATTGCTCCAAAACTGTCTGTCGTCTGATACTTTCTTAGTATATTTCCGGTTGAAAATTAAGAGTATGTAACAATCAAAATCATGATTAAATGAGAAAATGTATTTTATTACCGATTAGCCTCTTACTCCTTATTTCATGTAACCGGCAAAAGCAAAAGGCAGATACTCAAGCTACCGGAACCGAAAAATTCAAAGTTGAAGGGAAACAGATAATTGTCTATACTACAGCTGATAGCACAAATTTCAGACTGTCAGTTACAGATACACTTAAGTTTAAAGAACTTATTCAACCTGTCGAAACTCAGATCTGCATTTTTACAGATCCTGATAGAAAATTTCAGACCTTCCTGGGAATAGGTGGGGCATTAACCGATGCATCCGCTGAAACATTTTCAAAATTGCCTGATGCAACTCAGGAGGAGTTTTTGAAGGCTTACTATGATACTCAAAAAGGAATAGGTTACACTCTGGCCAGAACCAGTATTAATAGTTGCGATTTTTCGAGCGGGAGTTATACCTATGTCACTGAAGGCGATAAGGAATTGAAATCCTTCAACATCGACCATGATCTGAAATTTCGTATTCCATTTATTAAAAAAGCCATTACTGCTGCCGGAGGAAGACTGACTATGTTTGTAAGCCCCTGGAGTCCCCCTGCATATATGAAAGATAACAATGACATGTCGCATGGTGGTAAACTAAATCCCGGGTATTACCAGACATGGGCAGACTATTATGTAAAATTTATAAAAGCTTATGAAAAATCGGGTATCCCTGTCTGGGGAATGACAATTCAGAATGAACCTATGGCAACCCAAAGGTGGGAATCCTGCATATATTCTGCTGCTGATGAGCGAGATTTCCTAAAAAATTATCTGGGACCGACAATTCAGAAATCAGGACTGGGAGATAAAAAAATAATTGTCTGGGATCATAACCGTGACCTTATGGTACAGAGAGCAAATATTATTTTCGGTGATCCTGAAGCTTCAAAATATGCATGGGGAATGGGATTTCACTGGTATGAAGACTGGAGTGGTGGTACGCAAATGTTTGATAATGTCAGACTTGTCCATGAGACTTATCCCGATAAAAACCTGATGTTCACTGAAGGGTGCCCTGAAAGTTTTAATTCCTCTAAGTACAATAACTGGGGACTCGGAGAAGAGTATGGCCGTTCAATGATAAATGATTTCAATAATGGAACAGTAGGTTGGACAGATTGGAATGTTTTACTGGATGAGACCGGAGGACCTAATCATGTTCAGAATTTTTGTTTTGCCCCGGTACATGCCAACACAAAAACCGGACAGCTGATTTATACTAATTCATATTATTATATCGGACATTTCTCAAAATTTGTTCGTCCGGGTGCAAAAAGGATAATCAGCGCTGCAAGCCGCAGTCAGTTATTGACAACCGCATTTATCAATGAGGATGGAAAAGTTGCAGTGATTGTTATGAATCAGAGCAACCTGAAAATTACATATAATCTGTGTATTGGTCCTGATGCGGCTGAAGTAAAAATTCTGCCACATTCAATCCAGACACTGGTTTTATAATTTTAATTTCTTTATACCCATATTATAAAGTGTGAAGCTGAAAATATCAGCGTACTGTTCAATAGATTTGCTTACCGGAGTTCCGGCGCCATGTCCGGCGTTTGTTTCAATCCTTACCAGAACAGGATCATTTCCGGCATTTTTTTCCTGTAGTTGTGCAGCGAATTTGAATGAATGTGCCGGAACCACCCTGTCATCATGATCCCCCGTAGTGATAAAGGTTGCAGGATATTTTATACCTGCTTTTACATTCTGAACCGGTGAATATTTAAAAATGTATTCAAACATTTCTTTACTTTCCTCTGAAGTGCCATAGTCATAAGCCCATCCGGCTCCTGCTGTAAACGTATGATAACGGAGCATATCCATTACTCCTACAGCTGGAAGGGCAACTTTCATAAGGTCAGGCCGCTGAGTCATTACAGCTCCCACCAGAAGACCACCATTCGATCCACCTCTTATTGCAAGAAAATCTGACGATGTATATTTCTTTTCGATAAGATATTCCCCAGCCGCAATGAAATCATCAAACACATTCTGCTTATTCATTTTTGTTCCGGACAGATGCCATTTTTCTCCATATTCACCGCCACCCCTTATATTAGCGACTGCATAAATACCACCCGTCTCAAGCCAAAATGCAACAGAGATGCTGAAAGCGGGAGTTTCACTGATATCGAATCCTCCATATCCGTAAAGAATTGTCGGATTTTTACCATTTATGGGAATACCTTTCCTGCGGGTAATTATCATTGGTATGCGTGTCCCGTCTTTTGAATTATAGAAGATCTGTTCTGATTCATAATCATCCCCATTAAATGCTACAACCGGCTTTTTATATATCTCAGAATTCCCGTTTCCCGGATCAAGTCTATAGATTGTTGACGGGGTTACATAATTTGTAAATGAGTAATAAACTTCCTTGTCATTCCTCTTGCCAGTGAAACCTGAGGCAGTACCAATTCCGGGTAAAGTTATCTCACGGATAAGAACTCCTTTTCTGTCGTATTGTTTTACTTTTGAGATTGCATCAATCATGTAATGTGCAAAGATGTAACCTGAGCCGGCAGCTGCCTCGAGTACGTTTTCTGTTTCAGGTATCAGATCAACCCAGTTTTTAACTCCTGGTTCTTCTACGTCAACAGTAATAACTCTTTTATCAGGAGCATTAAGATTAGTAACAATGAAAAGCTTCGACCCATCATTATCAAGTACTGAATGGTCATTATCGAAGTTATCAACTATAACAGTGAATTTATTTCCGGGCTTTTTCAGATCTTTTATATATAATTCATTACCGGTTGTTGATACAGATGCACTTACGACAAGGTATCTTCCGTCTTCAGTAACTGATCCTCCGACATATCTTCTTACAATATCAGACCCGAATACAACTTTATCTTCTGCCTGAATTGTGCCCAGCTTATGGAAATAGAGTTTATGATGCTCAGTCTTTGCCGAGAGCTCACTTCCCTTTGGCTTGTCATAACTTGAATAATAGAATCCCTCATTGGCCTGCCATGAAAGACCACTGAATTTTATATCTTTTAAGGTATCGCCGATGATCTCTTTTGTCTCAGCATCCATCGCGATTACCTTACGCCAGTCAGATCCTCCTTCAGAAATGGAATATGCAACTCTGCTTCCGTCTTTTGAAAATTCCATTTCTCCCAGAGAGGATGTGCCGTCAGCAGAGAATTTGTTAGGATCAAGAAAAACTTCTGGTTCTTCATTATTCTTCTGACGATAAATAACGAACTGGTTTTGTAACCCGTTATTCCTTGAAAAGTAAATGTATGCACCTTCTTTGTGAGGGGCAGTATACTTTTCGTAATTCCAAATCTTTTCAAGACGTGATTTTATTTCATCCCTGTAAGGAATGGTTTCCAGATAGCCGAATGTGACTTTATTCTGCTCCTTCACCCAGGAAGAAGTCTCCTCAGATTTGTCATCTTCAAGCCAGCGGTAAGGATCATGGACCTTGGTTCCAAAATATGAATCAACAACATCATCCTTTTTAGTTACAGGGTATACAATTTTCCTTTTCACAGGCCCATTACATGATATAAGTATTGCCATTACGATTATTGTCAGGATTTGGTTTTTCATGTGACTTTACTATAAATTTATTTAATATGAGTTCTATCTATAGGATTTAATAGTCAAAATTAATTAAATGATTAAATTCGCGGCTTAGAATTTAAAATTTTTTATTATGAAAAAAGGTGTGATCACAATTATCATGGTTTTGAGTTTTGTTTCGTTGGTTAGTGCACAGGATTATAAAACTGGTATCGGACTAAGAGCCGGGAATTCACTCGGGTTGACAATTAAACATTATTTAAATCAAAAAGCAGCTTTTGAGGGTCTTCTGAAAACCAGATGGCAGGGTTTTGAGATTACCAGATGGCAGGGTTTTGAGATTACCGGATTGTATGAAATAAATAACCAGGCATTTGATGTTAGCGGCCTGAAATGGTTCTATGGAGTAGGAGGACATATTGGATTCTACAACGGAGATTATGTTTATTGGGGAAGGTCCGGCACAACTTATACCGTAGTTGGAATTGATGGAATATTGGGTCTGGAGTATACATTCACTGAGATTCCTATTAATATAGGTCTTGACTGGAAACCAGCTCTTAACCTCGTGGGATATTCAGGTGTATGGTCTGAAGGAGCCCTTTCAATCAGGTTTGTTTTCTAGGAAGTCTTTTTTATCGAAAAACATATTTGAGTAAATCAGGGTTATAAAGTCCCTGATAATTTATAATTTTAGATTTAATTTTAAATTAAATCTAAAATTATCTAAGATGAAAAGATTAACAACATCAGTTTTAATTATTTTCCTTCTTCCATTCATTATGTCTGCCCAGAATAAATTTAACGGGCTCGATATGAATATGGGAAATCTATATCGTTTATCCGATGCTAAAACCCGTTCAATAAGTCCTGAAAACTTTTCAGGTGAAAAAGGCAAAGCCGGTATGGCAGATCCTGCAAACAAGGACAAAGCCAACACTGCGAACGCGTCAAATGCCGCCCGCGATCTTGGTCTGGGGTGGAAAGTTAACCCTTATGTCAGAATAAATCCCGGTGAAACTTTCACCATGGCTGAGATTAATGGGCCAGGCGCCATACAACATATCTGGATGACACCAACAGGAAAATGGAGGTTCTCGATTTTAAGAGTTTATTGGGACAATGAAACGGAGCCTTCAATAGAATGCCCTGTAGGCGACTTCTTTGGAATGGGATGGAATCAGTATTCCCCTCTGGTCTCTTCTGCTGTTTGCGTAAATCCCGGAAGCGCTTTTAATTGTTACTGGGTTATGCCTTTCCGGAAAAAGTGCAGGATCACCATGGAAAATGTTAACGATGCAGAGGCAATGTCTCTGTATTACCAGATCGATTATACATTGACCGAGGTGCCTGTTGATGCTGGTTATTTCCATGCACAATTCAATCGTATAAATCCAAATGAGACTTCCATATTCACTATAGCAGATGGTATTAAAGGAAAAGGACAATATGTTGGAGTTTATCTGGCCCTGGGAGTTAATAATAATGGTTGGTGGGGAGAAGGTGAAATTAAATTTTATATTGACGGAGACACCAAATTTCCGACTATCTGCGGAACAGGTACCGAAGATTATTTCTGCGGCTCCTATGATTTTGATACCCAAAAGAAAAACAAAGCAGGTGTGGAAACATCCGATTATACGGAATTCTGTACACCTTATTCGGGATTGGCCCAGGTAATAAAAGGTGATGGACATTATGCAGTATCACAACGTTTTGGTTTATACCGCTGGCATATTAAAGATCCAATTAGGTTTGAAAAAGATTTAAAAGTAACCATACAGGCATTGGGATGGCGCAATGGCGGACGTTATCTTCCTTTACAGGACGATATATCTTCTGTTGTTTTCTGGTACCAGGCCGATCCGCATGGTGTTTTTCCAAAGCTTCCCAATAAGGATGGACTGGAAGTAGATTAATGCACAACAATTCGTTTAATAAAATTGCCTTCCTCATTTCGGGGAAGGCAATTTCATTTTA
>JANYIW010000364.1 GCA_025358645.1 Bacteroidales bacterium | reverse complement strand
CCCGTAAAAAGTGTTATTGGAACCATTCGTTTTTGTCCAGGCACTTCCACCGCTCAGAGCTGAATTTCCCCCGATGAAATTACCGGACACATTATAACCGGTTCCTGATGTATTATTTATCTGTAACACATTGTAGATTACAGCTGCAGCCGGCACAAATGATACCGTTTCATAAAAACTGTTTCCGGTAATGGTCCAGGCAGTTGTCGATGAAGAAAGAAATATCCCGTTAGAAGATATGCCCGGATTAAAGAAGTTGTATATATTATTATTGTTTATTGTGTTACCGCTATTTTCGCTTCCTGAAGTTCCTGCGGAAAAGATAGCATTGACAGGTCTTCCGGCAGCATCAGCTGTGATGAAGTTATTGTCAAGCGTGTTAGCGTCATTTCCGCTGCCGGAGGAAGATGTCGAGAAAAAGATCACACCGCTTGAAGCTCCTGTTTCTGCTCCCTTAATTATGCAATAATGCAACAGGTTATTATTTGCAGATTCGGAAAACTTAATTGTGGAAGCCGAGGCTCCTGTGTTTTGATTGGTAATGATAAGATCTGGTGGTCCCGACTGGTTTACTCTTCCGTCGAAGGTCACATTGGTGGCCCCGCTGAGGTCAATCAATGGGCCATTTACATTTCCGCTTACTGAATATCCTGATCCAACCGGATATATAGTTACTGAGGTGTAATCAGAGTTACCGAGATAGAATGTCGGAAAGAGAACTGCAGTTCCAAATTGGGTGCAATTGTCAGTTATCTGGAGAACGATATTCCCGGTGATGTTCCCGGCATTAATATCATCAAAAGCCTCCTTTAAATTCAGGTAGTCAGGTCCTCCATTGCCAACCGTGACAACTGTCTGGGAAAACAATAGTGACGAGAATGCAAACAGCAGAAAAATATATATGATTAATTTCTTCATTTCATAAAACACTTTTTAAATAGACTTCAAAATTACTGTACAAGTTGCTTTTTTTATGACTTTCAATTGACAGAAACCTGATTTAGATATGTAAATATACTAAATTAGTCATTAGCTATATCGATTAAATTAATAAGTGAAATGTAAAATTCAAACATCTCAACATCACCATAGCTTCTGCCACATGTTAACTGCTGCCTTCGTTTTAGCATAGACCCATAACAACCTGCGGTTGAATTTATATCTTAGTGTTCCCGGCACAAAAACTTTAATTTGTCTTTCAATTTTACCCCGCCTGTAGCTTATTGCCACTCCGAGGATTTGTTTCAGCTGCAATGGGTTATCGGTAAATACCATTGAATCGCCCCTCGTAATAAATTGAAGATTATTGAAAGAAGGATAAATTATTTTAACCAGCCGGTGCATGACCAGTCGTCCGGAATCTTCATAAATCAGTACAGTCCCCTTTTCGGGGATTTCTTCTTTATTTAATGCTCTGACTACAACATTATCTCCCGGCTTTAGATAGGGCCACATACTATAACCAGTTGAAGGCAGAACAACCGAATGCCCTGATTTAAGAACAGCCAGCACAATATCCATGTTAAGATTCTTTTCCGGCATTCTGCAAATTTATATAAAAGACTAATACACAACGGGTAACCGGCTCAATGGCATAATGAGTTCACTAACCCGGAACTATTCAGCCATAACTTTGGATGAGCCATAATAATTTCCCAACTCTTTGCGGGTAATATAAGATCGCCTTCATTGCCCCGCACTTGTATCGTCTCTTCATCCACCTCAATGAAGGGAAAATATCTCCAACTATAAATCTTAACCTGTGTCCGCGAGGTATCGATATGATGGTTTCTTTAAAGGCAGCTCTCAGATATATCAATTTTTTATCCTGAATTGGATTTGAAACAAATTCAGCCGGAATACTGACCGGGCATTTTTCATCCAGGAGCAAAATATCAGCGTAAGAACGGAACTGGACTATACCGCTTCTGGCATGCTTCCTGAAATGATGAATAAGGTATTGCAGGTGGACTTTTTCAGAAAGCATAAAAGCTTTGGTATTTTCTATAAAATATTCAACTGCATTATCAATTTCACCGGAGGTATCCTCATAACTATTTTTAGTGGATAATTTATAATGGATTTCGACGGCATAACCCTCTTTATAAAGAGCAGGAAGGTGTTCGCCAATCTCAAAAACCATCTTTTTATGTAAGAATGATTTAACAATATCAGGTAAATATCCATTTTGCTTTAAAATGTTCCATGCTTTAATTGCATCCTCTTTTTTTATAAGGATATCATTATCTGTCATCTGCCGAAGGCCTTTTGATCCGTAAAGAGTATGTTCCAGAGCCATTCCTTTGAGCAGTACATGTTTTATCCCGGAATTGCTTAGAATAGTATTGACATCTTTCCAGCGTTCAGTCAGCCAGGTGTTCCGCATCACACTCTTCAGATATCCGTTTTCGAGAATTGCCATCGATTCTGCAGGGATCTCCTTCTCCAGTCCGGCCTCCTTTATATTATATGCCGCCAGGGCTATAATTCCATGAGCATTTATCAGTTTAACCATTTCATGCCAATCCTGAACCTCTCGTACTAGTTTCGATAAAGTTTCCCTGTTTTTTTCATCGAAGGGGTACTGACATAATAATAGCAACAGTTCTCTCATAGGAAGACAAAGGTAGGATATTTTTTTACTCATAGAGGGGGCAACCGGCTACCGGCAACCGGCAACCGGCATGCGGCGTCCGGCACTGGGCAACCGGTTTACGGATTGAAGGTTTATGGTTTATTAGTCCTTGCTTTAATAAGCTTTGCCAGCATTGCAGATATTTTGTCGCATTCATCTACAAGTTCTTCTCTTGTATTCGTATCAATATACCCTATTTCATTAGCAATTATCAATTGTGTCATTAGTTCAGCAGCTGATCCTTTTGAGATATAAAAATATTTGA
>JANYIW010000332.1 GCA_025358645.1 Bacteroidales bacterium | reverse complement strand
ATATTTACATGGCTTAGCATAGTTGAAGTACCAGTATATTCCCGGTTATCTGAAATTACTTTCATGGTATATGTTCTTCCCGGAATTCCCTTTGTCTTTGATGTCAGATAAATACCCGGGGCTGCTTCTCTTAATGTATCGGTTGTACCAGTATTATCGGTTATTGTTACATCGGCGCCTGATACCGATGGCAAAACCGGTTGATTAAAATAACTCTCTGATTTAGTGATAGTAACACCATAAGGTCCATGTCTGTCGGTGATTAACCCTTCAATTACAATCCTTGGTGCAGCTTCATTGAGATCAACATTGATAACTTTCTGACAACCGTAGAATATTAAAAGAGGCATAAGAGATAAAACAATCCTGGGTGCATCTTTAAATCTTATTTTCTTTATTAATCCCATTTCTTTAAATCTTAAAATTTGAAATTATATGAAACGGCGGGAACAAACCGGAAGAGAGATAATTGCACTGCCTGCATTTTCGTCGGATCATTAGGATCCTGCTGGAAATTTATTGCATAAGCATTGGAGCGTCCGTAAACATTATAGACTGAAAAGTTCCAGTTACTCTCAAATCTTTTAGTTTTTTTCCGCTGCCATGTAAGTCCAATATCTAACCTGTGGTAATCCGGCATCCGGTAACCATTACGCTCTGTATAATATGGAACAATATTACTATCGACAAGATAACGTCCGCTTGGAAATGTTACAACATTCCCGCTTATATATATCCATGTTGCCGAAAAAGTGAGTTTCGCATTGAGTTCATACATTCCCACAACAGCAATATTATTTGGTCTGTCTTGTTTTGCCAGGAATACATTGCCTCCATTTATATCGGGAAATTGTCTTTTTGTTTTCGACAGAGTATAACTGATCCATCCCGTCATTTTGCCATACTTTTTCCTGATCAGAAATTCAGCGCCATACCCCCATCCCTTTCCAAATACCAGTTGTGATTCTACTTTGTTATTCAGAATAAGATTGGCGCCATTTCGGTAATCAATCTGGTTTTGCAGTGTTTTATAATAAACCTCAACCGATGTCTCATACATGTTATTTGAGAAATTTCTGAAATAACCAAGGGTATACTGATCTGCAATCTCAGGTAAAATATTTATATTACTTGGTACCCACAGATCAAACGGTGTGGTCGATGTGGTGTTCGATAATAAATGAATGTACTGGCGGCTCCGGGCATAAGAAACTTTGACCGACGCTGAATCGTTTATAATATAATTCACAAGAAGTCGAGGTTCAAATCCTCCATAGGAATTGAATAATTTCCCTTTGCGATAGGTCGAAGAATCCACAACATCCGAAACCTGATCATAAGTGTAGACTGTCCCCGGTCCTATTGAACTGAATAGTGAATAACGAACTCCGTAACTCACTTTCAGATGACTGGAAATTGTTTGTTCATCAGAAATATACAGAGCGTTTTCGAGAGCAAACCTGTTGTCCATGGATCTGATGCGGAAAAAAGCAGTACTATCCACTTTGCTGGGAACGAAAGTATGATAAATGGAATTGAACCCAAATTTGATTGTGTTTTTTGAATTAAGATAAAAATGAAGATCCTCTTTCAGATTCCAGTCCTTGATTTCTGAAATTACCTTCATTGTTAAATTGCCAACTGCTACATTAAATTTATAGCTGTAACGGTTGAAAATTAATGATGTATTTGAAAAAAGTTTATCGTTGATAATATGGTTCCATCTGGTGGTAGCTGTGACGTTACCCCAGTTCAGACCCAGCGCCCCTCCCAGGTTGAAATTGTCTCGTCCGAGATAACATGAAAAATAGAGCCTGTCTTTGGCTGAAAGCTGATAATTGGCTTTCATGTTTAAATCATAAAAATAGAGGGTCGATCTGCTCGCTGTGGAATCAGCTCCGTTATGTGGCAGAAGTTTCAGGAAAACATCAGCGTATGTCCGCCGGGCTGCAAACATAAAGGAGCCTTTGTTTTTTAGAATAGGTCCTTCAATGGCTAACCGGGAAGCAATAATTCCGATCCCCCCGGAGAAGTGAAATTCCTTATTATTGCCTTCATTCATCTTTATGTCAACCACCGATGACAATCGTCCGCCATACTCAGCCGGGAAACCGCCTTTGTATAATGTAATTTCCTTGATGGCATCCGAATTGAAAGTAGAAAAGAACCCCAGTAAGTGAGAAGGGTTATATACAGGCGCTTCGTCGAGCAGTATAAGGTTCTGATCAACACCGCCTCCCCTCACAAAAAACCCGGCATTACCTTCTCCGGCGGGGGTTACTCCGGGCAAAAGCTGGATTGTTTTTAAAATATCTTTTTCACCAAGAATAACCGGTATATTCTGAATTTCCCTTACATTGATCTTTGAAATCAATTCACTTTGAACCACGTTATTATTATTCTTCTCTCCCGTGATTGTAATCTCTTTCAGGGCAACTGATTCTTCCTCCATGTCGAAAGACATCTGCGTATTCTCTTTTAGATCCAATGAGATAGTTTTGGTTTTGTAGCCCAGGAACCTGACAATTAAGGAATATTTACCAAGAGGAAGTGTAAGTGAAAAATATCCATACGAGTTGGTAGCAATACCGACCGTGGGCATTTCTTCAGGATAAATGACAGCGCCGGTTAAGGTTTCACCATTCTTAGCATCCCTGACAAAACCACTGATAGTTGCCGATTTTGGCGTTTCATTCTTCGAAAATGCCGGTAAGGACAACAATACCGAAAAAACAATAATTAAATAATATATACTTTTTGTCATTCAATTCTGAATCATTATCTCCAGCGCCTTCCTTTAAACATTCATTTTATCAGTTTGTTGTTAATCCGGCTAAATGTTTACATTGTCCACCCCTGACCTTCCCAATAGTGTTTAATAAATCTTTTACATTATTCCTTAATAATTTTTTGTATAAAATTTCTGTCCCGTGTAATTATATGAATAATATAGATACCCTGCGAACAGGAACTCATATCAAGGTTATATATTCCGGAATCAACATTAATTTTTTTCATTAGCCTTCCCTGAAAATCAAACAGTTCCAGAAATTTTATTGTCGCTGATGATTCTATTGTGAGATTATCTTTTACAGGTGTTGGATAAAATTTCAGGTTCATGCTATTCTCAGTCTCTTTAACAGATACGATTGTATTTGCAGATACTGTCCAATTAGTCGCAATGCTGTTATCTGAAAGAGGGTTAGTTAAATCGAGGTAATATCCGTTGCCATCAGCGTTCGGCCATGGTGACTGAGCGGAATAATTTACACTGTCGATTACATTTCCAAAGCCATCTGCCAGTACCAAACACTCCCCTTCATCTGATAAGTTACGAGTAAATTGTCCGGAAGGAGCGATGCCATATTTTGCGATAAAAGCTATTGGATTGCTTGCAAGTAGTTTTGTTGCCCCCGGTTGAATCTTACTACTCGCAGGGAACTGATAAACAAATCCTGTACCACTGAAGTAGACACCTGTTAAATCTGTTGTTTTATTACCTGTATTTTTTATTTCGATAAATTCCTGATCTTTGGGTTTTGGAAATACAGCGCTTGAATCAGGATTGTACATTATTTTAGTAATTACCAGATGAGGCATTTCTATACTGCTGCAATTAGTTGTGGAATTGATATTAATTGTCATCCAGTCGATACGGTTTTTCACAAAATCTTTTATTTTATTTATCTCTAATGGTAAATCGTTAATAGTTTTCCATAAAGAATTTTCGCGGATTGCTGCCTCTTTAATAGTTGCAACAGTCTTGTCAATCAGTGTTTCAACAACTATCCGGTTTAATGGTTGTCCTGGTTGTATAAGCTGATTCCATCTTCTTGCCAGACAACATCTGAACGCCGGGTTTGTGAACAGGTCCTTCCAGAATTTTGGTCCCACGTTATCCCCATTATCAAATTGCCATGTGTTCGTTTTGCTCCTGTCAAATCCCCATATTCCAAGATCATTCCCAAAAGTAAGGTTATTATCCCAGATTGGTCCGGCTCTCAGTTTCCCGTTCCTGTCTTTATGAAAAAAAGTGCTGTACTGATAGGCGTCGGCATTTGCAGAAAACTCACTGATAATCATGAAATCGACAAAAGACGGTATATCAATTATTGATGGATACCCTGATTGCAGAGAAGAATTGCCGGTTGATGCAGTACTGCTGAGCATTTCAAAATCAGAATGTATATAAAAGTTTTGTTCGGGAGTTACATCTCCGGGTTTTGGAAGTTCATGAACGAACGCAACATCATTTGATCCAATATAACTTGACATTTTCCATGCAACCGGATCTTGCGCGTTCGTTTTATCGGCTTTTGTGATATATCCTCCGGTTACATTCGGGAAAAAGTTATCGGTTTTTCCAATTTTCATAACATTAACCCGGTCTGATCCCTGCTTTATATTTTCCTGGAGAACATAAAGGCCCTGATAATATCCGTTTATCATTACTTCACAATAGACAGTTCTGCTTGCATATTCCCCTATCATACGCGATAAGTTATAACACAGATAATCGCGTATGAGTGATGGTTCATATCCAAGACCGTTCAGGATCCAGTCATTTTCGGCAGGCAAACCCAGCAGGCTTACGTTGACTTTTGTAACATTGTCATTCTTGTATGTAGTAAGTCCATACTGTTTTTTTTGCAATGTCTGAGAACTGGAGCCCCGGACTTCAATATTTATACGTCCATCATAGTTCAAATACCCTGCTGTATCCCGGCCGGTAAGATAATTTCGCACCCCAGTTCCCCTGTATATTATTTTCATTGAAGCAAGAACTCTGGGGGAATCGGGTATGGTTACTCCGCCATCGGTATTGATTATTACGATCGGCAGGTTGCTGTCAGTCAAGGTTTGAGAATATGAAGATAAGAAAGTATAGTACAGTAAACAAACAAGACTAAGATATCGCTTCATCAAATTATGATTTACAACTGATACAAATGTGTCAATTATTTTTGTATAAATAAATAATGAAAATAAATTTTCAGAGTTTGATCACCTTTGTTAATACACCTGGGACCTGTATGAGATCGTAGTCGTTACTGAAAATCAAATATTTATCAAACCATTGTGGATTGAATTTATCTTTATAATCCCGCTGGCCTTTGTAATGAGAAAAGGAACGGATTTTTTCATAGGCAAACTTCATTGATTTTTCCGTAAAGTTGTGAGGATCATTTAGCCCTGACATTGGAGCAAAACCCAGATTAACATATTTTATCCCTTTGGTCTTGAAATAATTAAAAAGCTCAATCAGGATATGATCCATTATTCCGTTAGGAGCGTCGGCGGTTTTCCTAAGTAAATCATAAGTACCTTCATTCCTGACATAATCGGGGATGATATTTAAAAAAGCAATGATTTTTTCTTCACTGTTTTCAATGCTGATTACGGTTTGTTCCTTAATCTCTTTTTCAACGAACATCCCTTGTGAAAAAACAATTTCCTCCCGTTCTGTAAGCTTCAGCCATTCATCGCTTACAGCTTTTAACTTCTGGATCATACCATCGCGGAGAGGAGGATTATTAACATGTGTTGTATAACCCTGCTCTTTAATTTTATTAAGAGCGTTTCTTATAGATTTTTTTTCACCTCCCTCAAGCGAAAATAAGTCAATATCTACTACTCCCTCCTGACCGAGGAAAAGACTTTTCCTTGACAATTCAAGATAGACCGGCAGGCTTTCTTTTGGCACCCGGTAATAAATATCCTTAAGGCTGTTTTCATAGCAATATTTACTGAATGCAACTATGCATTTTTTCATTTCTTCACTGTTTTCCGCCACAGGATTCTCGAGTACAACTGCAAAATTTCTGCTGACCCGATAGGAGATAAATGCATTAATGTCAGGTGGCGCAAAAATAAATTTGTCGGAATATGTTTTGAAAAAGTCGAGAGGTGAATTTCCAAATTGTTGAATCAGATATTTTGCCCGTGATATTTCTTCATCTGTGGATGTAGTTCTGAATACATACGGCCTTACAAGAGAATAAACAAGAAAGGATATTGAAGCAAAACCGCTTATCTTGATCAGGTAGATAAAAACACGTGCAAAGGAACCATCTGGTATCAGATCTCTGCTTCCTATAAGAAAAAAATTCTGAAGAGTATACCTGAATGACTGAAAAATATTAAAATCAATATGAAAATGCTTTTTATCGAGGAAATAGAACCCTACCACTCCATAAAGCATCACAGCTGCCATACTTAACAAAGCGGTCTGCAACCCCACTGTTCCAAGCCTTGGATTTGTTTTTACATAGTATTGCTTTCTCGTACCTATTAATGAGCTAATAATGAGAAGCGCTATAATAGCTTCTTCATAATCAATGCCTTTAGTAATGTTACCAAAAACTGAGATAACACTCAGTCCTACAGCAAACCACCAGGCTGTACGTAATCCCCTTAACATAAAAGCTGAAGTGACCAGCAGAAATAATCCTGCAATAAATACAAAGCTGTTTGAAAAGCTGACAAAATCAACAAGTAAATAATCTTTCAGAAGTCGAAGCCTTTCAGGAAGTGCGGGAGTTAATACTGAAATAATGTTCACAATGCCAAGGATAAATATCAAAACTGCCGGAAAAATCCTCATTAACAGTTTATCAACCTTCAAAAGAAAGCTCACAATTCCTGCGAAAAGAGGCATCCAGAATTCAAAAAATCTGAAAAGTATTGTAATTGACAAAGCCTCAATATTGCTGAATCCGGAATGGATAAGCACATAAGTCATCGAGACTTCAATTGCGCCCAATCCCCGTAGAAAAGGTGATATTATCAGGAATATTACAACAACTATATAAGCAAGGATAGCAGCGGAAATGGATGCCGGAAAATTAAGAGCTGTCATGGAAATATAAACATGTGCAATCCCGACAAATTCAATTAAAACAGAGACCAGAACAGTATAAATAAATTGTTTCCGGTTTATTTTGTTGTTTTTAACGTCTTCAATAAATAGCTCCGCTTTAGGGATAACCTTTAAAATCCAGTAGTAAAGTTTCCCCTTATTAAGAAGCGAATAATAAACGAAAACAAACAATAACAAAATAAGTATAACTCCTGCAAGTGCGTACCATCTTCCACTTTCAATGCTCCCCCCTGATACAACAAAAAGGAACGCCGGTATAGCTACAATAACAACAGAGAGGATTCCAACAAACGCGTAAATAGAAGAGGCAAAATAAACCTGTGTCCTGGTGATCCCCTTTTTTTCTATTTCATTACTGAAAAATGCCAGCGAAGAGACTGCCCCTGCTGGTAAAAAAACACTGATGAAATTACGTTTTAGAAATAGAATAATAGCATCCCAAAGTTTCAGATGTATGTCAATTGAGGCAAATGATGTAACGTACATCATACCTTGAATAAAAATGTAGAAAATAACAAGTCCCAGTCCGGCAAGTATCCAGTATCTGTTTGCATCTGAAATGACTAATATGACGCTATTCAGTTCATGTTTCTGATGAAAAATGAACCATGCTGCCAGAACCATAAAAAGAGCAGTAAAAAGAAATTGAGTAATGAGCTTCGCATTTTCATTAAGAAAAATGAAGACTTTTTCTTTAAAAAAGTTTCTGACAGATGTTGATGGGTTATCTTTAGTCATTACCTAAACTAATCAAATTAACAATTTTAGAATGCCTTACTGTCTTTCATAGTCTGCATGATCAACGGGAGATTAAATTTATAATGATGATCTCCCGGTATTTTTCTGATTATTACGGGAGTTTTACTCAATAATTCAGGAATAGGTGTTTTCTCCCCATCACCGAAGATTATCAGAGTTGGAACATTAGCCATCGTAATGATCTCATCGACTGTATTGTACGTATTCTGCCTATTGCCCATTCCCAGCATATTTGAGATATGTATTTCAAAATCTGTAGTAGTAGCGGGAGACAAAAGTACCACCGATTCAACATTGGATTTTATCTTATCCGGCAACCTGTTTACAATAAATGGGACAATTTCAGCGCCTAAAGAATAACCTATCAGAATAAACTTTTCTCTTCCCCACTCTTTACCGTAAAAATCAAGCGCTTTCGCGATATCTGAGGCAGTCTCCTCTGGTGTGCGACGGTTCCAGAAATATTTTTTTGCATCCAGACCGATTGTCGGGATTCCCTGTTTGGCAAAATTATCAGCAATTGACTGCTCAAATCCATACCAGCCTCCATCACCTGAAATCAACAAAGCTATCGGGGCGCGTTTGTCATGGGTTTTAGAATTTGTAATAACTACCGGGAGGTCCTTAACCTGTGAAATATCTACCATGGGGGGTTTTTCTTTTTCATAATTTGCGATTAACTTGTTAAATGCATCCTTCCATTGCGGCATAAAATCGTTCCATTTGGCAAATCCGTGTCCCACATTTGGCAAAGTTATTAATTCTGCGTTTTTTGTTTTAGAAATAAAATCCACAACTTCAGGATAATTGCATATTCTATCCAATTTGCCGTTAAGGACGATCCATGGATTTCCAAGTTTTTCATCGGGTTGAAGAATATATCGTTTCCCCGGTACATCAACTTTTACAGTGAGACCATTAATCTCGCAAAGCATTTTAGGGAGCTCAATGTCGGGACAAAAACCAATTGATATTCCTCCAATGAATGTCCCGGGCCGCGATTGGGCCAATATTCCATAAACAAGCGTTGCTCCGCTTGAATATCCCATAATAACGGGTGCCTTATAATCAGGAAAATTATATTTCTTTTCTACTTCCGTAGCCAGTTGCACAAAATCGGCGGCAACATTATAACAGCTATCTCTACGAAGCCTTAGATTCTTAAAATATCGTAGAATATTGACGCCAATTACGA
>JANYIW010000308.1 GCA_025358645.1 Bacteroidales bacterium | reverse complement strand
ATATATTCTTGTGAAAGTTGGCCTTGAAATATTCATTAATTTTGCAGCTTCAGACTGATTCAGTATTTCATAATCGCACAAATTCAACGCTTCATATTCTTCAAAATTTATGGATACTTCTGAACCGGGTTTAGATTGAATTCCCTGAGGCTTAAATCCGCAAAAATTCGGTGCCATTTGAATAAGCCTGTCTTTTTTATTCCTTGCCATATAATATATATTTGGTATAAAATTAATGAACAAATGTTCAAAAAGCAAATTTTATATGAACAAATGTTCACAATTAATTTACTTGTACTTGAAATTGCACTTACTAATACTCTCAGGTCCAAAGACAATTAACCGTTGGTGGTACAGGATTATTTAATAGATTATTTTTGTGGGTCGGTACTAAAGTTATCCGATAATTAAATCTCCAGTAAGCTTATCAATTTTAGCAGGAATTTCCCAGTAAAAAAATTGATTTATGATAGCATTTTGCTCAGTATCTGGAATACCAAAATTTAAAACTGTCCCATTGAAGTAATTTGCAACAAAAGTCGATGTCATTTGGATTGTTTTAGGTGGAGTAATGGTATCTATATTGATTCACTGGCTATAATGAAAACCGATTGCAATTGCGGAAAATCAATTTTACCTAGAAATTAAAAGCCCTTGTAAGGTATTAATTTTACAAGGGTCATTAATTTAATTCAGCGAACCCGTACTTAATCAGCCAAAATTCAGTGTGTATCTCAACTTATTTTTCTTTCTTCCTGGTGCTCAAACCAATTGCCAGGTAAAGTGGGCAAAAACTTATTAGACTTGTGACAACAAAAATTGCTGACAAGGCCAGAAGTACTATTGCGAGGACCCCCGATATCACGTGAGTAAAATACAATACAACCACTACGACTGCAACCAGTATCCTGATTGTTTTGTCAATTGTTCCCATGTTTTTTTTCATCTCATTTTTGTTTGTTTCTATTTTAAACATTAATTATTTGATTGTTCTGTTTTCATATTTTTTTCGATAAACTGATTTGGCAAGCATATACCTGACGGGATTTTCATTTCCATTTATCTTTTTTGAAGAACTAATTAACTATTTTGCATCAAGACATCATACAATTGATGCTTATTAACTACACCCGACTGTCTCCAAACCTGCTTGCCATTTTTCATGTCTATTACTTAACCTTATTGATTTGTTGTAAGAGGAATTCTTTATTTTTTATTCCGACAAAACGGTTTACTTCAATACCATTTCTTAATAAAATCAAGGTAGGGATATTTCTTACCTGAAATTTTTGTGCGAGTGATTGGTATTGTTCAATATTTACCTTTCCCACATGTGAATTGCCTGTCAATTCATTAGCAACTTCATTCAAAACAGGAGCCATCATTCTGCAAGGAGCACACCAGCTTGCCCAGAAATCGACCAGGACCAACTTGTTTTTCGTCTGATGATTAAAATTTTTATCAGTTAATGTCAGAATGTTATCGTTATCAGCAACAACCGGAATATTTTTCATTCTGGCTCTGGCCATAAGATATAGTCCGCCAAAAATTGTGATTAGAATTCCTGTAATTATAATTGTAGTATGCATCTTATATTGTTATTAAGTGTTTTTGTATTACTTTCATTTAGTTAAGATAACCTGAAGCTGCCAGCGCTGCATCGTAATGGTTATTTGTGTCCATTTATTCAGACTGTTACTGCTGCAGAAAATTCTTTGTTCAAAATTGATTTTACCTGGTCTTTAGTCTGGATACTGGAAGTAGCTTTAACCACTTTCCCGTTTTTATAATAAATTGTAAATGGAATACCCATAAAACCACGTACTTCAGGTAAGATTCTGATGACATCTGATATCGGATTGTCAAACTCCATATCATAAAACTTTACATGCTTATAATTATCTTCAAGTTCTTCAGCAATTCCATAAACAGGGATACACATTGGGCCCATTCGTCCACAAATTACCATTACATTTTCATTTTCATTTATTGCCTTATTATAATCAGCAATTGATTCGAGGTGTTTTAAATTAGTATACAACATGACTTTTACATTTTAATTAACAGGACAAAAATACTACGCGATTGCTCAACAATTTTGGAAATGTGTATGCAGTGTAACAAGTTAACAATTGATTCAGAACAACTTTTTTGTTGATTTAAGTTAACTTTGTACCTTTTAATGAATCATAAGTACATGAAAACCATACTCGAAACTGACAGCGATTTTATTTGTGATATCCAGGCGCCATGCTTTCAGATGCTTTTACCGGAAGAGGCGGAAGTTGTCAGGGCAAGCAAAACTCAGGTGCTTTTCCGTAAAGACGATAATCTCACCAAACAGGGTGCATTTGCCTCTTATGTATTGTTTATTATCGATGGTTTTGCGAAACAGTATCTTGAAGGTGATGGTATAAAAAACTACAACTTGCGGATCATCAAACCAAGTGAATTTGTCGGACTTTCGGCAGTTTTTTCAGAAAATACTTTCAATTATTCCTCTGTCGCTTTAACTGATTGCCATGTCTTCCTTGTTGAAAAGGAGGCTATTGCCAAGGTGGTTAAACAAAACGGAATGTTCGCATTCAATATCATTAAAAGATACTGTGAGCAAAATACTAATTTGCTTAATACTGTCAGGAACCTTATGTACAAACAGATGAATGGCCGTATGGCAGATACCTTGTTATACCTTGATAGCTTAAAAAACGAAAAGGCCGAAATATTTCAGCTTCTTTCGCGGAAGGATCTCGCAGATTTCGCAGGAATTTCGACTGAGAGTACCGTGAAACTTCTTAAAATGTTTGAAAAGGATGGATTGATTGCCCTGAAAGAAAAGGATTTAAAAATAGTAAATTATGACTCACTACGAGAAATAAGCAGGAGAGGATAATAAGAAATGCAACCTAAACGAATCCGAAGATAAGATGGCATCAACTATATACGACTTATTACCACCTGCAATTTATCAGTCACTTCTTTTGCAATTCTAATCAATTCCGGATTTTGTATGGCCATCATTGAGGCAATAGGATTAACCGCAGCTATTTCAATGTGGTTATCTGTAAGTTCCTGTACAACAACATTACATGGCAACATGGTACCTATTTTATCCTCGATCTGCAAAGCTTTATATGCATAAGCAGGATTACAGGCTCCAAGTATGGTATATTTCTTAAAATCGACACCAAGTTTTTCTTTGAGTTTATCATGCATCCGGATTTCAGAAATTACTCCAAACCCTTCTGATTTAAGGACATCTGTGACTCGAATTAAAGCTTCATCAAAGGAGATGTTGATTGTCTTGCTGAAATAGTATTCCATGGTAGTAAAATTAGTATTGAATGAGTATTATTCTTAATCTACATATCCAAGATCTTCAGGATTTCCAAATTCAAAACTTATGCTGGATCAAAGTTATGAAATTAAAATCTATTACAATGCGTGTTGTGACTTGATCTATCCGGTTAAAAGGATATGATTATTCACAAGCGGGATTGTATTTTATAACCATCTGTTGTGAGGATAGAAAATGTAGATTTGGAAAAATTGAAAACGATAAAATGATTTTAAATGAATTCGGTGACATTGCATACAAAGAATGAATCAAATTATCGGAAAGGTTTTCAAATTGGGAATTGGATTGTTTTCAAAATGAAATTATGGGAAAATTGTGGCAACGCAATTACTACGAAAATATTATTCGTAATGAACAATCATATCAAAACATTTCGGATTACATAAATAGTAATCCTGCAAAATGGCATCATGATAAAAATTTTATGAAATGAATGAAGCAGAAATAGTGAAGACTCCTGGAGGAAAATCAGGTATTTTAAGATAATTGTACCTGATCAGGTATAATCAGAATTTAAAATAGGTGTCTTTTTAATGTAAAGGGACATATAAGGATAAAATCAGTTCTCTGAAAACCATTTATTTTTTATGAAAAACATTTAAAAAGCAAGTTTTTTCATGAAAAACGCTTATAACCTGCAGAATTCATGAGCTTGTTTATAAAAAATTAATACTTTAATAAAGTAGATTTGTTAATAAACTTTTAACCCACATTGCAGCTCCAGGCAATAAAAATAGCAAAAAAGCTGTTAACAACCCGGTATTTATTAACAATCTGTAGTGGCTCAAAAACTTAATTACATATAATCAATTAGTTACAAATTAGAAATTTTATAACTCAAAATGTTGTCCCCCCGCTCTTATTGCTGAATACTAATGAGATAAGTAGCTTTGCTACATGTTTATCAAGCCATTTTTTAAGCATAATAGGACTACAGGTGAGCGATACTGCGTATATAAGTTATGCGAAGGGTATCGTTTAAACGGTGGCGTCTATCACCGCATCATAGTTGGGTTTGGCAGGTTAGAAGAGCTTGAAACGGTAGAACAAAAGAAACTGCTGGCCACACGGGTAGAAGAATTGATTGTTAACGGGGGCAACAGCTTTTCTACAAGTGCTGTCGATGAGCAAGTGGAGCAACTAGCCCGGCATTATTTTGCAGAGATAAAGAGTAAAAAGCGATATGATGTAAAACAAGGGGATGAAGACTGGGAGACGGTCAATATGTCCACATTAAAAAATAAAGACGCCCGGGAAATAGGTGCTGAGTGGCTCTGCAAGCAGGCCTTCGACCAGCTGGGGATAGGTAGCTTTTTACGGCAGTCAGGATGGGACGAAGATAAAATAGCCCTGGCAACCACCGACATAATAAGCAGGGCGGTGTAT
>JANYIW010000305.1 GCA_025358645.1 Bacteroidales bacterium | reverse complement strand
GCTTGGAGTTATGGCAAAAGAAAAATTTGACAGGTCGAAACCGCACGTAAATGTTGGTACAATTGGTCACGTTGACCATGGTAAGACCACCTTGACGGCAGCGATCACTATGGTCCTTGCCAAAAAGGGTCTCTCTGAAATCAGAGATTTTGACTCAATCGATAATGCCCCTGAAGAAAAAGAAAGAGGTATTACCATTAACACTGCTCACGTTGAATATCAGACATCAAAACGTCATTATGCACACGTTGACTGTCCCGGACATGCTGACTATATCAAGAATATGGTTACAGGTGCGGCTCAGATGGACGGCGCTATTCTGGTGGTTGCTGCTGATGATGGCCCAATGCCTCAGACGCGTGAACACATTCTGCTTGCACATCAGGTAAACGTACCTACTGTGCTTGTATTTATGAATAAAGTTGATATGGTTGATGATCTGGAACTTCTTGATCTTGTTGAGATGGAAGTTCGTGATCTTCTTAACTTTTATAAGTTTGATGGAGACAATGCTCCGGTTATCCGTGGCTCAGCTCTTGGCGCTATGCATGGAGAAGCGAAATGGGAAGAAAAAGTAATGGAGCTGATGGATGCAGTTGATTCATACATCCCGATACCTCCAAGAGAAAATGAAAAACCATTTCTTATGCCTGTTGAAGACGTTTTTTCTATCACAGGTCGTGGTACTGTTGCAACAGGACGTATTGAAACCGGTGTTGTCAACACAGGCGACGAACTTGAACTGATCGGACTTGCCGCAACCAAACGTAAATCAGTATGCACAGGAGTTGAGATGTTCCGCAAGATTCTCGACAGGGGTGAAGCTGGTGATAACGTAGGTCTGCTTCTTCGTGGCGTTGATAAAAAGGAGATCAAAAGAGGTATGGTTCTTGCTAAACCAGGCTCAATAACACCTCACACAAAAATTAAAGCTGAGGTTTATGTTCTTAAGAAAGAAGAAGGTGGACGACACACCCCCTTTCATAATAAATACCGTCCTCAGTTCTACGTTAGAACGCTTGATATAACTGGTGAGATTACACTTCCTGAAGGAACAGAAATGGTGATGCCTGGTGATAATGTTACTATAACAGTTGACCTTATTTATCCGGTTGCTATTAATGTAGGTCTCCGTTTCGCTATCCGTGAAGGTGGCAGAACCGTAGGCGCCGGACAGGTAACTCAGATACTCGAATAACAGGTTTTGGATACATGTTGTTGGTACGGAACAGTCGCGACTGTTCCGTACCAAACATACACGGGTGTAGCTCAGTTGGTAGAGCACTGGTCTCCAAAACCAGGTGTCGGGAGTTCGAGTCTCTCCTCCCGTGCAAAATAATTAGTACTATGAATATAAAAGGATATTTTCAGGAATCATTTACAGAGCTTGTACACAAGGTGACCTGGCCAACTTGGAGCGAACTTCAGAACAGCGCTGTTTTAGTTATGATAACTTCATTGATATTTGCTCTTTTAGTTGCCGGCATGGATTTTATATTCAGCAAGGCAATGCAATTCATTTACAGTTTGTTATACTAAACAGGAGAAGGTTCTAATGAGTGAGAATATAAAAAAGTGGTACGTTCTTCGGGCTATCGGCGGAAAAGAAAAAAAGGTCAAAGAGTATATTGATAGTGAAGTTGTACGTCTTAAACTTGAGGATTATGTCTCACAGGTCCTTATCCCTACTGAAAAGGTATATTTGATAAGGGCAGGGAAAAAAATCAGCAAGGAAAGAACATTCTTTCCCGGATACGTTCTTGTGGAAGCTTTACTTACTGGAGAGATACCTCATTTATTGAGGAATGTACCGAATGTAATAGGATTTCTGGGTTCTCAGGATGGTGAACCTGTGCCACTCAGAAAAGCTGAGATTAACCGTATTCTCGGAAAAGTCGATGAACTGAACGCAAGCGATGAAGAACTGAATGTTCCGTTCTTTGTAGGCGAATCGGTAAAAGTAATTGACGGTCCTTTCAATAGTTTCACGGGAATAATTGAAGAGGTGAATGATGAAAAGAAAAAGCTTAAAGTAATGGTAAAAATATTTGGCAGAAAAACCCCGCTTGAGCTTAGTTTTATGCAGGTAGAAAAAGAAAATTAACTGAAGATATTGGTAGTTGTAATATTCATAATGCTTCCTGAATAATTACCAAGGTCTCGCAATAAACACGCAAATTTTAAATTATGGCAAAAGAAGTTGCTGGACTTATCAAGTTACAGATTCGTGGCGGAAGTGCTAATCCATCACCACCCGTAGGACCTGCTTTAGGTTCCAAAGGTGTAAATATAATGGATTTCTGTAAGCAATTTAATGCAAGGACTCAGGACAAGGCTGGAAAAGTAATACCGGTAGTAATAACTGTTTATGGTGATAAATCATTCGATTTTGTCACTAAAACTCCACCGGTCGCCGTACAGCTGCTTGAAGTTGCTAAAGCAAAGAAAGGTTCTCAGGAACCTAACCGAGAAAAAATAGCTTCAGTTTCCTGGGACCAGGTCAAGACGATTGCTTCGGATAAAATGGAGGATTTAAACTGTTTTACAGTAGAGTCCGCTATGCGAATGGTAGCTGGTACAGCCAGAAGTATGGGAATCACCGTTAAAGGAGAATTCCCCGTAAAATAATTAATTAGGAGAAAAAATGACTAAACTTACCAAGAACCAGAAGTTTGCTCTTGAAAAACTCGATAAGGACAAACTTTATACATTGAAAGAAGCTTCTTCTTTGGTTAAGGAAATGACTAAATCAAAGTTTGATGCTTCAGTCGATTTAGATGTAAGGTTAGGTATAGATCCGAGGAAATCCAATCAGATGGTTCGCGGCGTAGTTTCACTCCCTCACGGAACAGGTAAAGAGACACGTGTACTCGTGCTCTGCACCCCCGATAAGGAAGCAGAAGCTAAAGAAGCCGGAGCTGATTTTGTTGGTCTTGACGACTTTGTTGAAAAGATCAAAGGTGGTTGGACAGATATGGATGTTATAATAACCATGCCATCTGTTATGGGAAAGGTCGGTCAGTTAGGTAGAATCCTCGGTCCCCGCGGACTGATGCCGAACCCCAAAAGTGGAACTGTTACTATGGAAATTGGTAAGGCTGTTAAAGAAGTGAAGCAGGGTAAGATTGATTTCAAAGTTGACAAAAGCGGAATCATTCATGCCTCAATCGGGAAAGTCTCATTCGAACCAAATAAGATCGTCGACAATGCAAGAGAGTTTATCTCAATTGTAAACAAACTTAAACCAGCTGCTGCTAAAGGTACCTACATTCGTAGCGTATTCATATCCAGCACAATGAGTCCTGGGGTTAAGATCGATCCAAAAGGGCTTGATGATTAATTAGTTAAGTTAAAACTTGAAGAAATAATGAGACGGGAAGAAAAAAATGCTATCATAGACAGCCTTGCTGAGAGATTAAAAGAGTACAGCCACTTTTATCTGACTGATACTGCTCAGCTTAATGCCGCTGATACAAGTGACCTAAGAAGAAAGTGTTTCGCAAACGATATTAAACTCATCGTTGTAAAAAATACTCTCCTCAAAAGAGCACTTGAGCAGTCTAATGGAAACTTTGAGGAACTATATCCGGTTCTTAAAGGTACTACGTCCATCATGTTTGCACAATCCGGAAATGTTCCTGCAAAACTTATTAAGGAATTCCGTAGGAAACATGATAAACCTGTGCTTAAAGGTGCATACGTTCAGGAATCAGTTTATGTGGGAGAAAATATGCTCGAAGCACTTATCTCCATCAAAACCAAAAACGAACTGATAGGTGATATTATCATGCTTTTGCAATCACCAGCCAAAAACGTTATCGGAGCGCTCCAGTCAGGTGGAACAATAATTCATGGTGTTCTTGAAACACTGTCAAAAAGAGAAGAGTAATTATAATATAATTAAATTAAAAATCGATAAAAATGGCAGATCTTAAGAAATTTGCAGAAGAACTGGTTAACTTATCTGTAAAAGAAGTAAACGAACTCGCTAAAATACTTAAAGATGAGTATGGTATTGAACCAGCTGCAGCTGCAGTTATAGCCGCCGGTCCGGCAGCCAGTGATGTTGTTGCTGTTGAAGAGAAATCAACATTCGATGTTATTCTGAAAGCAGCAGGCGGTCAGAAATTGCAGATCGTGAAATTAGTTAAGGATATCACCGGTCTTGGACTGAAAGAAGCTAAAGCAGTAGTTGATGCTGCTCCTTCTGCAGTTAAAGAAGGTATTTCCAAAGATGAAGCTGAAGCAATAAAAAGTCAATTAGTAGAAGCAGGAGCTGAAGTTGAACTTAAATAAGTTATACCTGTGTTGGGTTATAGGTTTAGTTCCGGATTTTCCGGAACTAAGCCTTTTTGTTCTTTAAATTATAAGTTCACTTAATCTTTTAATAAATGTCCTCAAAAAATACCGAAAGAATAAGTTTCGCATCCAGAAAAAATCAGCTTGAATATCCTGACTTTCTGGAAGTTCAGTTGAAATCATTCGGTGAGTTTTTTCAGCTTGGAACTACTCCCGAAAACAGGAAAAGAGAGGGACTATTTAAAGTCTTTACGGAAAATTTCCCAATAACTGATACAAGGAACAATTTCGTACTTGAATTTCTGGATTATTATATTGACCCTCCACGTTATACAATTGAAGAATGTATCGAACGGGGACTCACATTCAGTGTTCCGCTTAAAGCAAAATTAAAACTTTACTGTACAGATCCAGAACATGAGGATTTTGATACAGTTATCCAGGACGTATATCTTGGTACCGTTCCCTACATGACGGAACGTGCTACTTTCGTTATTAACGGTGCCGAAAGAGTAGTAGTTTCGCAGTTGCACCGTTCACCTGGCGTCTTCTTTGGCCAAAGTGTACATGCAAATGGGACTAAACTCTATTCAGCAAGAATAATTCCTTTTAAAGGATCATGGATAGAATTTGCTACAGATATCAATAACGTAATGTACGCGTATATCGACAGGAAGAAAAAACTGCCGGTAACAACACTTCTCCGCGCAATCGGGTTCGAAAGCGATAAGGAGATACTTGAAATTTTTAACCTCGCTGAAGAACATAAAGTATCTAAAACAAATATCAAAAAACTCGTTGGACGTAAACTGGCAGCCAGGGTACTAAAGACTTGGGTGGAGGACTTTGTTGACGAAGATACGGGCGAAGTAGTGTCAATTGAAAGAAATGAAGTAATTCTCGACAGAGAGACTGTTATTGAATCAGAACATGTCGATATGATAGTTGATTCTGGTGCTAAGGCAATTCTCTTGCACAAAGATGATACAACTCTATCGGATTACGCTATTATATATAACACACTTCAGAAAGATCCCTGTAACTCTGAAAAAGAGGCAGTAATTTATATTTACCGTCAACTACGTAATGCTGAACCACCTGATGAAGCAACAGCACGCGACGTTATCGACAAACTATTCTTCTCAGATAAGAGATATGACCTTGGTGAAGTTGGACGCTACAGGATAAACAAGAAACTGGGACTTAACACCGAAATGAATGTTAAGATTCTTACCCGTGAAGATATTATCAAGATTATCGGATACCTTATTGAGTTAATTAACTCCAAGACCGATATCGATGATATTGACCATCTTAGTAACAGAAGGGTACGTACTGTAGGAGAGCAGTTGTTTGCACAATTCGGTGTCGGACTAGCGCGTATGGCTCGTACAATACGTGAAAGAATGAATGTCAGGGATAATGAGGTATTTACACCTGTCGACCTTATAAATTCAAAAACTCTTTCATCTGTAATTAATTCGTTCTTCGGGACAAATCAGCTCTCGCAGTTCATGGACCAGACCAATCCTCTTGCTGAAATGACACACAAACGTCGTATGTCAGCCCTGGGACCCGGTGGTCTTTCACGCGAAAGAGCAGGATTTGAAGTTCGAGACGTTCATTACACTCACTATGGACGACTTTGCCCGATTGAAACACCGGAAGGACCAAACATCGGTCTTATATCTTCACTTTGTGTCTTCGCTAAGATCAATACACTGGGATTTATTGAAACTCCATACCTTAAAGTTAAGGATTCTCAGGTAGACTTCGGTGAAGATGGCATTGTATGGCTGAGCGCTGAAGAAGAAGAAGAAAAAATGATTGCCCAGGCAAATGCTCCACTCTTAAAAGATGGACATTTTGCGAATCTGAGAGCAAAATGCAGATATGAAGCAGATTATCCGTTTGAGGAAGTTTCTAAAGTCGACCTTATGGATGTTGCACCAAACCAGATTGCCTCAATAGCGGCTTCACTTATTCCATTTCTTGAACACGATGACGCCAACAGAGCCCTAATGGGATCAAACATGATGCGCCAGGCTGTTCCTCTTATTAATCCGGAAGCGCCAATAGTTGGCACCGGACTGGAAGGTAAGGTGATCAGCGACAGCCGGATACTATTCGCTGCCGATGGTGACGGAGTGGTAGAATTTGTGGATTCAAATGAAATTGTAATAAGATATACTCGTACTGACGAAGAAAAGTTTCTGAGTTTTGATGATGATATAAAGCGTTATACACTTCCAAAATACCGGAAAACAAACCAGAATACATGTATCAACCTTATACCCGTTGTCAGAAAAGGTGAAAAAGTAACTAAAGGTCAGGTACTTACAGAAGGCTATGGAACCAAACATGGTGAACTGGCTCTTGGAAGAAACCTCAAAGTGGCTTTCATGCCCTGGAAAGGCTATAACTTCGAAGATGCAATAGTGATCTCTGATAAAGTTGTTCAGGAAGATTACTTTACCTCTGTACACATTGATGAATATCAGCTTGAGGTACGCGATACAAAACGAGGTCTTGAAGAACTCACATCCGATATACCAAACGTAAGCGAGGAAGCAACAAAAAACCTCGACGAGAATGGTCTTATCAGGATAGGAGCACATATCAGACCAGGTGATATCCTGATTGGTAAGATTACACCTAAAGGCGAATCAGATCCATCACCTGAAGAAAAACTTCTACGAGCAATCTTTGGGGATAAAGCCGGTGACGTAAAAGATGCTTCACTTAAGGCAGGTCCTTCACTTGAAGGTGTTGTAATTAATAAGAAACTGTTCACAAGGGCTATCAAAGACAGAAAAGCCAAAGCAGTCGAAAAACCGCTTCTTGACAAGATTGAGACAGAGTTCAACAAAAGCGCTGATGAGCTTAAAGCCAGACTTGTCGATAAACTTTTCATCCTTGTTAATGGAAAAACATCACAGGGAGTCAAAGATTACCTGAACGTAGACGTAATTCCGAAAGGAAGTAAGTTCACTTTGAAACAGCTTCAGGAGGTTGATTTTCTTAATGCCAATCCCAACAAGTGGACTACCGATAAAAAGAAGAATGACAGTATCAAACAGTTGCTCCATAATTATTTAATCAAGCATAAGGAGATTGATGGTGTTTATAAACGCAGGAAATATAATATCACGATAGGAGATGAACTACCTACTGGTATTGTACGTCTTGCTAAAGTGTATATAGCCAAGAAGCGCAAGGTTAAAGTTGGAGATAAGATGGCCGGACGTCATGGTAATAAAGGCATTGTTGCCAGGATAGTGAGGGCAGAAGATATGCCTTTCCTTGAGGATGGCACTCCGGTTGATATTGTTCTGAACCCGCTTGGTGTACCTTCGAGGATGAACCTTGGACAGATTTACGAGACTGTTCTCGGGTGGGCCGGACAAAAACTCGGACTTACTTTCGCAACACCAATTTTCGATGGGGCAACCATAAATCAGATTAATGAATACACCGCGGAGGCCAATCTTCCCAAGTTTGGAAAGACTTACCTCTATGATGGTGGCACTGGCGAAAGATTCGACCAGCCTGCAACCGTGGGCGTTATATACATGCTTAAACTGGGCCACATGGTTGACGATAAGATGCATGCCCGTTCAATCGGACCATACTCTCTTATTACTCAACAACCATTAGGTGGTAAAGCTCAATTTGGAGGTCAGCGTTTTGGTGAAATGGAAGTATGGGCTCTCGAAGCATTCGGGGCAGCACATATTCTTCAGGAAATACTCACAATTAAATCAGATGATGTTGTTGGCCGTGCCAAAGCTTATGAAGCAATTGTAAAAGGCGAACCAATGCCTTTACCAGGTATTCCTGAATCACTTAATGTTCTCCTTCATGAACTGAGAGGTCTCGGACTGAGCGTTATACTTGATTAAATCAGGTATTTCGCCAGGTTTTGAATTTTTAGTTTTAGAATAAAAAATATTCAGTATATGTCATTCAGAAGAGATAACAAAACAAAGACCAGTTACTCCAAAATCTCAATAGGTCTCGCTTCACCTGAAGAAATACTTGATCGTTCAAGTGGTGAAGTACTGAAGCCCGAAACAATAAATTACCGTACATATAAGCCTGAGCGCGATGGATTATTCTGCGAAAGGATATTTGGGCCGGTAAAAGATTACGAGTGCCATTGCGGAAAATATAAAAGAATCCGGTATAAAGGCATCGTTTGCGACCGTTGTGGCGTTGAGGTAACGGAAAAGAAAGTACGTCGGGAAAGGATGGGACATATTTCCCTTGTTGTTCCTGTCGCTCATATCTGGTATTTCCGTTCATTGCCTAATAAAATCGGATATCTTCTGGGGCTTCCTACTAAAAAGCTCGATTCAATTATCTATTATGAGAGATACGTAGTTATTAATGCCGGTATAAAAGCTGTGGATGGTGTTAAGTATCTCGATTTCCTTACAGAAGAGGAATATCTCGAAATTACTGAATCACTGCCAAAAGAAAACCAGTATCTTGAAGAAAATCATCCTGATAAGTTCGTTGCTGATATGGGTGCAGAAGCTCTGTACAAACTTCTCAGCCGTATAGATCTGGATGAAATGTCATATTCACTTCGTCACAGAGCTAATACCGAAACTTCACAACAGCGTAAAAATGAGGCTCTTAAACGCCTTCAGGTTGTTGAAGCTTTCAGAGATTCAAAACAGGTTAACAAGCCTGAATGGATGATTATCAAAGTTGTACCTGTAATTCCACCTGAGCTGAGACCTCTTGTACCTCTCGATGGCGGTCGGTTTGCAACAAGCGACCTGAACGACCTTTATAGAAGGGTCATCATCAGAAATAACCGTCTGAAAAGACTTATTGAGATCAAAGCGCCGGAAGTAATCCTGCGTAACGAAAAACGTATGCTCCAGGAAGCTGTCGATTCTCTGTTCGATAATTCAAGGAAAGCAAACGCTGTAAAAACAGATGCTAACCGTCCTCTTAAATCGCTTAGCGACAGTCTGAAAGGAAAACAAGGAAGATTCCGTCAGAACCTGCTGGGAAAGAGGGTCGACTACTCCGCACGTTCAGTTATTGTCGTTGGACCGGAACTTGCATTGCACGAATGCGGATTGCCAAAGGATATGGCTGCAGAATTATATAAGCCATTCATTATCCGTAAACTGATAGAGCGTGGTATAGTTAAAACAGTTAAATCAGCCAAAAAAATAGTTGACAGGAAAGATCCTGTAGTTTGGGATATTCTTGAGAACGTTCTAAAAGGGCATCCTGTTTTATTAAACCGTGCTCCGACACTTCATAGACTTGGTATTCAGGCTTTTCAGCCAAAACTTATTGAAGGAAAAGCGATTCAGCTGCATCCTCTTGTATGTACAGCTTTTAATGCTGACTTCGACGGTGACCAGATGGCTGTTCATCTTCCGCTAGGTAATGGTGCAGTACTTGAGGCTCAGATGCTTATGTTGGCTTCACATAATATTTTGAACCCTGCAAACGGTGCGCCTATAACCGTTCCGTCACAGGACATGGTTCTTGGACTTTACTATATTACCAAGGGCAGAAAAAGCACAGAAACTGAGAAAGTCAAAGGAGAAGGACTTATTTTCTACTCCCCGGAGGAAGTTACCATCGCATACAACGAAGGAAAGATTGACCTTCACGCTTATATAAAAGTTAAAGCCAACGACAGGAAAGATGGTGAGTTAATTAATCACCTTATTGAAACCACTGTAGGCAAGGTAATATTCAATCAGTATGTACCTGCTGAAGTTGGATACATAAATGAGATATTGACGAAAAAATCGCTCAGGGATATAATTGGACGGGTTCTTAAACTTGCCGGGACAGCTAAGACAGCTGATTTCCTTGATGCAATTAAAAACCTTGGATTCTATTCTGCATTTAAAGGCGGTTTGTCATTCAACCTCGACGATGTTATCATACCTGAAGAAAAAACTAAATTTGTTGCAGAAGGGTATGAACAAGTTGAAGAAGTGCTGAGTAACTACAGTATGGGATTCATTACCAATAACGAACGTTACAATCAGATAATTGACATCTGGACACATGTTAATGCAAGGCTCACGCAGACCTTAATGAAACAGCTCTCCACTGACAAGCAGGGATTCAACTCAGTTTACATGATGCTTGACTCAGGCGCCAGGGGTTCAAAAGAACAGATACGTCAGCTTTCGGGGATGAGGGGTCTTATGGCTAAACCTCAGAAATCAGGCGCCGCCGGTTCGGAGATTATCGAAAACCCAATTCTTTCTAACTTTAAAGAGGGGTTATCGGTTCTTGAGTATTTTATCTCCACTCACGGTGCACGCAAAGGGCTTGCCGATACTGCGCTTAAAACAGCTGATGCTGGTTATCTTACACGTCGTCTTGTAGACGTTTCTCAGGATGTGATTATAAATGAAGAGGACTGCGGAACACTACGCGGACTTATTGCCACAGCAATAAAGAAGAATGAAGAAATAGTTGAATCATTATACGAAAGAGTTCTGGGTCGTACAACTGTACATAATATTTATAATCCGCTTACGGGCGAACTGATCGTTGAATCAGGTCAGGAATTAACAGAAGACCTGGCTAAGAAAATTGAAGATTCTCCTATTGAGCAGGTTGAGATCCGTTCAGTTCTTACCTGTGAATCCAAGAAGGGAGTATGTGCAAAATGTTATGGACGTAACCTGGCAAACGGACGAATGGTTCAGAAGGGTGAAGCTGTTGGCGTAATCGCTGCACAGAGTATCGGTGAACCCGGAACTCAGCTGACTCTCCGTACCTTTCACGTTGGAGGTACTGCATCAAATATTACCACTGAATCGAGACTTATTGCTCGTTATGGCGGTATTGCTGAGATTGAAGAGATCAGAACAGTTCCTAAAAAAGATGTTGAAAAGGGTGAAATAGATATAGTGATCGGACGTCTTGCCGAATTAAGAATAGTTGACAAGAAAACCGGTATTGCACTCACCACCCATACAATACCTTATGGCTCAAAAATTTATATTAAGCCAGGACAGGAGATTGAAAAGGGGAAACTGATATGCGAATGGGATCCTTTCAATGCTGTTATTATTTCTGAAATGGCTGGAAAGATAGGATATGACTTTCTTATAGAAGGTATTACATTCCGTGAAGAGTCGGATGAACAGACTGGCTTTAAAGAAAAAGTTATTATAGAGAGCAGGGACAAAACAAAGAACCCGGCAATCAAGATCTTAGATGCAAAAGGTGTAGAACTCAGGGTATATAACCTACCTGTTGGATCTCACCTGGTAGTCGATACAAATAAGATGGTTGAAGCTGGTGAAGTACTTGCTAAAATACCTCGAGCAGTCGGCAAATCGGGCGATATAACAGGGGGTCTTCCCCGTGTTACGGAGCTTTTTGAAGCACGTAACCCATCGAATCCGGCCATTGTATCGGAAATCGATGGTGAAGTTACATTTGGAAAGATCAAAAGAGGTAACAGGGAAATATCTATTAAATCAAAAACCGAAGAGACAAAGAAATACCTTGTACCCCTCTCAAAACAGATACTTGTCCAGGAAAATGATTATGTAAAAGCTGGTATCCCTCTTTCCGACGGAGCTATTACTCCTTCCGACATACTTGCAATTAAAGGGCCGACAAAGGTTCAGGAATACATTGTCAACGAAATTCAGGAAGTATATCGTTTGCAGGGAGTTAAGATCAATGATAAACATTTTGAGATCATTGTCCGCCAGATGATGCGTAAAGTTGAAATCGTCGATCCTGGTGATACGAAATTTCTTGAGCGCCAGGTAGTTGATAAACTTGAGTTCATGGATGAGAATGACTGGATCTTTGGTAAGAAAGTAATTATTGAAGGTGGAGACTCGCAAACTCTGCGTCCCGGTATGATTATTTCAGCCCGTAAATTAAGGGATGATAATTCCGTACTCAAACGTCGTGACCTGAAAGTTGTTGAAGCCAGAGATGCAATACCCGCTACTTCAAGTCAGGTTTTGCAGGGAATAACAAGAGCTTCGCTTCAGACTAAGAGCTTCTTCTCAGCAGCTTCTTTCCAGGAGACAACAAAAGTGTTGAATGAGGCAGCAATATTGGGTAAGATCGACAGACTCGAAGGACTGAAAGAAAACGTAATTGTAGGTCATCTTATCCCGGCAGGTACCGGTCAGAGACAATACAATGGAATTATTGTAGGTTCACTCGAAGAGTATGAAAACCTTGTTGGTGTTGAACAGGAAACTGTAGTTGAACCAGTTAAATAGGAATAATAATTGCCAGCTATGACAGATCCCAAGAATCCTACACAGATCAGTATTGAGCTGAACGAAGAAGTTGCTCAGGGAACTTATTCTAATCTTGCAGTAATAACTCACTCGGCTTCTGAATTTGTTATCGATTTCGTACGGATAATGCCGGGTATACCCAAGGCACAAGTCAAATCGAGGATAATTCTGACGCCTGAACATGCTAAAAGACTTGTTGCAGCGCTTCAGGATAACATTGCCAAGTATGAATCTGTTCACGGTACCATTAAAGAAGTCAAAGGATCAGGTCCTGCAATACCCTTAAGTTTTGGAGGGCCTACAGCGCAGGCATGAAATAAAAATTTACTTTGTCCGTTCTTAATATATAGAATAAGATTAAACTGAGATGAGAGGAAACACATTAAGAAAAATTCTTGTTGCATTGATTATTATTACCCCCATTTTTTCCTATACCGGCTGCAAGAAACAGGCGAAATGCGGTTGTGGAAAAGATGTTGTGAAAACACTCACAAATATGTCTGCCACTATTTATTGGAATACATCGGCCAGTATTTCTTTTCAGATAGAGGGAGATCCTTATTCAAGTTATACTTTATGCAACCCAACCGAGATGTTTCCTAACCTGATTAATGCGAAATCAGGTGATATATTATTGGTATCAGGCCATGCGTACTATAATTGTAATTATATTTATCAAGCCAGTAATTCTTCTTATCGGAGTCCTTCTGTATATTATGATGTTCAGGTTACCGGTCTGACTCTTGATCTATACGGGAAAAATAAGCCAACATCTGAAACTACTCTTAATTCTGTAAATCCTCATAATTAATATAATATCTTTTTTCACCATCCCTGTT
>JANYIW010000253.1 GCA_025358645.1 Bacteroidales bacterium | reverse complement strand
GCAGCAAGTCCAAGCGGCAGATTTATGCATAACAGGATGATTCCTGCTCCTGTCATTGTGAAAATACTGCCTATAAACTGCATTAATGACTGAGAGAAGAACTGGTTTACCTTATCAGTATCATTGTTAATGCGCGATATCAGGTCGCCGGCTTTGTTCTGGTTGAAAAAGTCAACAGGTAGTTCCTGAAGCTTATTAAACACGGCGTTACGTAAACTGTATAGCATACGTTGCCCGATACCGCCCATCATACGCATTTGTATATAGTTAACTACGAATGCTATAACATATAGTATAAGGAGAATCCCTGAAAATACCAGAACGCCATGATATTGCTTTGCCTGAATATAGGTATCAATGGTGTATCCTACAAGATACGGACCAACTAAACTTAATCCCGCGTTTAAAAAAATAGCAGCAAAAGCTATTATCAGATTGTGACGCTCTTCACCGATAAGTGTAATCAGTTTCCTGAGTGAAGCAAGATTCGATATTTTTTGCTCCGTTTTATCGGATGACTGATTTAAATTATAGTTCATAGTGTTGTGTACTCCTTTGTGAGCTATAAATCTGAACGTATTCAGGTGAGCTCTCTTTCAATTCTTTATGCGTACCGGTTGCAATAACTTCACCTTCCATAAGGAGTATTATTTGTTCAAAGTGCCTTACAGGAGCAATCTTTTGTGTAACAGATATAAGCGTCAGATGAGGATAATTGTTTTCGAGGTTGCAAAGTATCTTGTTTTCTGTCTTCTTATCAACACGCGAAGTGAAATCGTCCAGTAAGAGAATCTTAGGATTTATCGCCAGGGCCCTCGCCAACATGATCCTTTGTTTTTGACCACCTGAAAGCGTGGCACCCCGCTCTGAAACAACAGTATCGAGTTTTTGAGGAAGTGACTCTATATAATCTGTCAGCTCGGCAGTGGCAATGGCTTTGTCCAAAGACTCCTTGGTAACCTTATCATTAAAGGCAATGTTTTCGCGCAGGCTCATGTTAAAAATTACGCTATCCTGAAAAACAAATCCAATCTGGCTATGGAATACTTCTTTTGTGTATTTCTCAGTACTGATCCCATCGAATTCTATTGAACCTGAATCAGGAGAAATAAGGTTTGTCAGAAGATATAACAACTGACTTTTCCCTGCCGCTGTGGGTCCGATAATAGCAGTTTTACTTCCGGCTTTAATTGAGAATGAAATATTCTTCAATATAGGTTTATCTCCATAGAACAATGAAACATTCTTCAGAACGATATCACCATTTATATTGCTGTCAATAGGTCCTCCTTCATCAGTAGCGGGGGCCTCCAGTACCTCATTTATTCTGACATACGATGCTGAAGCCTGCGCTATGATGTTGCTCATAAAACCTATCATAAGAATCGGAAATATTAACAGTAACAGATAACTGTTGAACGCTGCAAAGTTTCCAAGCGACATGGTACCGGCAACAACAAAATGACCGCCCATGGCAAGGATTGTTACAACAGCCAGGTTTGAAACGAACATTATAACAGGTATAAGTGTCGCGAACATCCTCAAAATAGACATACCTAAATTACGAGACTCCAAATTTGATTCCAGAAATTTCATGCTTTCAGGCTGTTGTGAGTTCAGTACCCGTATTAATGCCGAACCCATGATACTTTCATTAATAATTTTGTTGAGAGAGTCAATAACTTCCCTGCCTCTCTTAAATAACACTCTCACTTTTCTTAATACAATAAAAAAAGCTCCGCCAATAACAGGAACTATTGAAATAACAGCCAATGCCAGTTTCCAGTTTATAAGAATGAGCAGAACAGAGGTTCCCGCGATAACAAAAACCGAGGAAATAATAGTAACAAAAGCCATGGAAACAAACATCTTTACAGAATCGATATCAGAAGTGAGGTTTGTTAACAATTTTGATGGGTTCGATTTAAGAACAAAGACATAACTCTGACGTGAAATTTTATTGGAGAGTTGAGTTCGCAAATCCTTTGCGACCCGTTCCGAGGCATAAGTCTGAATTATGTTTTGCAGGAATGTGAATATAAATATTAATGTTCCGGCTACCAAAAACTGAATAATTACAGAGCCTGAATTAAACTTATTTGCCGAAAAAGTATCAATCCCGTGTGCAATGATTTTTGGTATCAACATGTTAATGCCACTACCCAGCAGCGCCATAATAATTAATATAATCACTAGTCCGGAATACGGTTTTAGTAATCCAAATATACTGGGTGGAGGAGTTTTATCTTTTGAAGTTTGTGATACAGCTTTATCCATCTTTAACGGCTCATGACTACACTTACCGACCCGATCTTCCCTCCCATTGGCGGATTCATCTTTGAAACTTTTATTGTGATCTTCGCTATTCCTTTAAGTTCAGCATAGATTGCCTCGAGTATGCGTCCTGCAATATGTTCAAGCAGATGCGATTTCATATCCATCTGTGCCTTAACTATATCATAAGCTCTCTGATAATTCACTGCATCTTTTAAGTTATCGCTTTCTGCAGCCAGCTTCATGTCTGTTTCAATTGTAAGGTCCACAAGAAACTTATTCCCGACAATACGTTCTTCCCTGAAATGTCCATGAAAGGAGTAAAACTCCATATTTTCGATCAGAATAAGTCCCATAGGTTCTGATTTTTTTAATTAATGTCGCTTGAAAATCATTTTTTTATACTAATCCCTGGGGGAGTAAATTCATAAATTCAAAAATATAAAAGTAAACAATATTATGGAAAACAAGGGAAAAAATGATGACCGGCGAAGAGCTTCCCTTGTTATTAGCTCAAATTCGTCCTATTTTTGTATTCCTAACATTATAATGGATGAACGACGAAATCATAAGGGAAAAAGAAGAATTAAAACCCTCAATAAGTTTTATTGAACAGTTTATAATCGAAGATTTAAAAACCGGGAAAAATAGTGGGAAAGTTATAACTCGTTTCCCCCCGGAACCAAATGGGTACCTTCATATTGGTCATGCAAA
>JANYIW010000241.1 GCA_025358645.1 Bacteroidales bacterium | reverse complement strand
CGTATCCTGCTTTTCTGTAGGATTCAGGAATACTATCCATGTCGAGTATTGGTCTGTAACGCTTGTCATCTGAAAGCCTTAATCCGTCAAGGGTGCTGAAGGAGTTATCCAACTGCCTGCCTATAAGCGAATACTGAAGTTTAAGATTTTCAATCTGCCTGGTCAGGAGTTTTTCCTTCGGTGAACCAAACAGGCTTCTGAACGCAGCACTATACAGCAAGGTAACTGCTATCGAAAGGGAAAACCACAATAAGATCCGTAAAAACTTCACTTTCCATGGCAACCTGATCCGCTTATATTGCAGATCGGATAAGTCAAGGATGTATTTGTCGCGATTTCTGGGCAAAGGCAGACTGTTTTTGAATTTTTATTTTCGCATTTGACAAATCTAAACCAAATAAACTAATTTTACAAGCTAATTTTTAAGTGTGAATATTTGACAAACCGATAGGTATTTAACGAATATCAGTTATAAATGTTACATTTTTTAAAAAATGATTTTTTAAACTTATTTTTTTGATGAATAACTTAATGAATATGAATTCACAGAAACTCAGACAATTATTTTTTGATTTTTTCGAGTCCAAAGGTCATCTTATTGTACCATCAGCGCCAATGGTGGTTAAGAATGATCCCACCCTTATGTTTACAAATGCAGGGATGAATCAGTTCAAAGACATATTCCTTGGGAACCGGCTGGCTGTGAACAAAAGAGTTGCTAACTCACAGAAATGTTTAAGAGTATCCGGAAAACATAATGATCTGGAAGAGGTTGGACACGATACCTACCACCATACAATGTTTGAAATGCTTGGTAACTGGTCGTTTGGCGATTATTTTAAAAAAGAGGCGATTGAATGGGGATGGGAATTGCTTGTGAAAAAGCTGGGGATATCTGAAGACCGATTGTATGCAACAATATTTGAAGGGAGTAAAGAAGATAATGTACCGCGGGATAATGAAGCCTTCAAATATTGGGAAAAGTGTTTTGCAAAACCGGAAGGCAGGATTATTGAGGGATCAAAAAAGGATAACTTCTGGGAGATGGGTGAAACAGGTCCATGTGGTCCATGTTCTGAAATCCATGTAGATATCCGGGACGATGATGAGAGAAAAAAAATACCAGGGAAAGATCTGGTTAATAAAGGTCATCCACAGGTAATTGAAATCTGGAACCTTGTCTTTATCCAATATAACCGGATGAGCGATGGTGTACTCGAACAACTTCCCTCTAAACATGTAGATACAGGTATGGGCTTCGAGAGACTCTGCATGGTTGTGCAGGGCAAAAAATCGAATTATGAGACTGATATTTTCCAGGATATTATGAAGGAAATATCTTCGATTACCAGCAAAGAATACGGGGCTAATGAAAAATGGGATATTGCACTCCGTGTCGTTGCAGATCATCTTAGAGCTGTTGCATTCTCAATAGCTGACGGCCAGCTTCCTTCAAATAATAAAGCTGGTTATGTTATAAGAAGAATACTCCGGCGTGCAGTCAGATATGGATACAATAATCTGGGTATCGAGGAACCATTTATGTACCGTCTCGTACCTGTGCTTGCTGCCAACATGGGGAATCAATATCCTGAACTACAATCAGGGAAAGATCAGATCGCGAAAATAATCTTTGAAGAAGAGACTGCCTTTTTGAAGACTCTTGGAAAAGGTTTGAAAATGATAGAAAAGATGATTACCGATCTCAGAAAAGAACATAAGAATGTACTCCCGGGAAAAGTAGCTTTTGAGATGTACGATACTTTCGGGTTTCCTGTTGACCTTACGCAGCTTATTCTTAAAGAGAACGATATGCATCTTGATATGCAAGGTTTTGAAGAAGAGATGAAGAACCAGAAGCGCCGCTCGCGCGAAGATGCTTCAGTTGAAGCAGCTGACTGGATAGTTGTAAAAGAAACTGACGGAACTGAATTCACAGGTTATACCAAGACCGAGGATGAAGTGTTCATAACAAAATACCGTAGCGTTAAGGTAAAAGGAAAAGAGAATTTCCAATTTGTCTTTAATAAAACTCCATTTTATGCTGAGTCAGGTGGACAGACCGGCGATACAGGGTTTATAGCATCAGTAAAAGAAAAAATTGCTATCACAGATACTATTAAAGAGAATAACCTTATACTACATATTGCAAGCAGATTGCCTTCTGAGCTAACAGTAGTTTTCAATGCAACTGTCGATCTTGAAAAACGGCTGATGACTGCTAATAACCATACTGCTACTCACTTGATTCATTTTGCGTTACGCTCTGTTTTGGGAAATCATGTTGAACAAAAAGGCTCCCTTGTAACTCCTGATCGTCTACGTTTTGACTTTAGCCATTTCAGCAAATTGAGTACAGAGGAATTATCAAAGGTTGAAGAAAAAGTAAACCAGATGGTAAGAGATAATTATGTCAGTAAGATAACCGAGGGAGTTTCTATGGAAAAAGCCAGGTCAATGGGTGCGATGGCTCTTTTTGGAGAAAAGTACGGTGATCGGGTGAGAGTTGTTGAATTTGGAAAATCGATAGAACTGTGTGGGGGAACGCATGTTAAGGCTACCGGAAGTATCGGAATAGTAAAAATTGTATCAGAAGGCGCTATTGCAGCCGGTATAAGAAGAATTGAAGCGGTAACTGCCTCAAAAGCTGATGAATATATTAATGAGAAGTTGAAAATAGTTGATGAGGTTGCCACACTACTAAAAAGTACAGGTAGAATAACCGAGAGTGTTGAAAAGTTAATAACAGAATATAATTCACTTAAGAAGAGCGTAGAGAAATTCCAGATTCAATCAGTTACAACCAGAATGAAAGAACTGGTTGACAAAGCTGTTAATTTTAATAATATAAGATTTGTATCCGGGCAGATCGAAGCCGGTTCAGTTGATATATTGAAGAATGTAGCATATAAGATCAGAACTTCTTCAGAAAACACTATCCTGGTTATCGGATCAGAGAACGGTGGAAAAGCGAATTTGCTGGTGATGGTAAGCGACGATCTTATTAAAAGCAGGAACATTAGTGCAGTTGCAATAATAAAGGAAATCTCCGGTGAAATTAACGGAGGTGGTGGAGGACAAGACTCATTGGCTACTGCAGGAGGAAAAAATCCTGAAGGGATTCAACTTGCCCTTGCAAAAGCAGCGGAGTACTTAAGAATCTACCTGAGTTCCAACAATTTTTTAATCCAATAGACACTGTCATTGCAGATCACACTAAAATTTTTATAATTTTGAGGCTTTCAAACTAACAATGAGAAAATTTATTCCGGGAAGCCTTTTTATTATCGTGCCAGTAATTATTCTGTTATTGCTTTCATGTACAGCAGGATCATGTCTGGAGGAGACAGAATCATATCTGAAAGCCTCGTTTTACGATAATACAACAAAGAAACTTCTTCCTCCCGATACTCTGACTCTTTATGGGATAAACAGGGATTCAATTATTTATAATCAAAAACCAAAAGTACAACCTGCACTTATGCCATTGAATTCCTCCTCGCAAAGTTGCATATTTATTATTAAAATAAAAGGAGTCGCTGATACTATTGAATTCCGATATAGCAGCTACCCTCATTTTGTTTCCAAAGAATGTGGATATACATTTTATCATCAACTCGACACAGCACTTGTATATTCTAAAAACTTCATCAAAGGCATATATATCAGTAACCAGACTATAACAAATTTAAATGTGGAGAACATTCGCATATTTTATTAACCTCCTGCTTTTCCTGATTTGCAGTTTGATTCAGCTTCAGGCCCAGGACACAATCCCTATTACGCTTAAAATTAAGATTGGAATAGAGATATCTGGCCCTGCAATACATTACTCTGATAAAAATATTTTGAATGCTGAAGGATATATTTCTGTAGATCTTGATGAAAAGCGATCAGTCGTGTTTGCCGCGGGCTACCTCAATTACAAATACAACCAGTATAATTATGCTTATTTGAATAAAGGAAGTTTTGTCCGTTTAGGTATGGACTTTAACCTGCTAAAACCTGATAAGTCGTTAGGTAAGTATTATACAGGAATTGGGTTGAGATACGGTTTAAGCCGGTTCACTTCCGAAGTTCCATTCTTTGAAAAGACAAACTACTGGGGTACAACATCTTCTTATATCCCCAAAAAAAATTACTGGGGACATTTCATCGAAGTATCACCCGGCGTGAGGGCAGAAATTTTCAAAAATTTCAGTATGGGATGGTCAATAAGTCTCAGGATGTTGCTTTATACCGGTACTGGTAAAGACCTCAAGCCAGTATATTTCCCGGGGTTCGGCGATGGCACAAAAACAATCAGTGCGGCCATGAACTATTATATTGTCTGGAACATCCCATATAAAAAGATAAAGGCAATAATGAAAAAAGAGGTTCCTGTAGAAACTGATGATACCAATGATACTGGTACTACAGACAACAAGCAACAGGGATCAGGTATCAGGCAATAGACGCCGCGTACCGAAAGCCGCAAGCCGCGAACCGGAGAATTAAGCCCTGCGTGGTTTTTTGCTGAAAAAATATAACCCGACAAAAGTCAGTAGCCCGTTAAGGAGAAGCAATTCAAATCCGAATTCATACCCGTTAAACAACTCTATTGAATATTTACTGAGAAAGAAACAGACAACAGGTGAAAAAATCGCTATAGCCGGTGTTATCCTATCATTTACTATTCTTTTTGTAAACAATCCGAAGGAATATAATCCCAGTAATGGGCCATAAGTATATCCTGCAATTGTAAAAAGCTTATCAATTACTGCCCTGTCATTCAAAGCGCTGAACATCAACACACTAATAAAAAACACCAGTGCAATAGTCAGGTGAACAGCGTATCTTATCCTTGTCTTTGTCTTTTCTGAAATACCTTCTCTTCGTTCTAGACCCAAAAAATCGATACTCACACAAGTCGTGAGAGAAGTCAATGCCCCATCTGCACTTGGGAATGCCGCGGAGATAAGTCCTATGAGAAATACTACACCGGCTACCGGACCAAGATACCTGATTGCAACTGTTGGAAATATATCGTCACTTGAAGTTATTGTCAAGCCCTTATTCTGGATAAAGATAAGCAGAAGGGCTCCAAGGAACAGGAATAGCAGATTTACTACAACCAATATCCCACTGAATGTAAACATATTCTTCTGTGCCTCTTTTATATTTCTGCAACTGAGATTTTTTTGCATCATCTCCTGGTCCAGACCTGTCATAACAATCGTAATAAACATTCCGCTAAAAAATTGTTTCAGAAAAAATCTTGGATGATGCCAGTCAGTTATGAACATATTCGACATGGAACTCTCTTTTACGATGGAAACCAGTTTAATAAGAGGCGTATGCAGATTTTTTCCAATGTAAATTACTGATAGTACCACAGCCAGAAGCATAAAAGTCGTCTGCAAAGTATCAGTCCATATTATTGTCCTGATTCCTCCTTTTAAGGTATAAAGAATGATTAGAATGATGAATATAAGAACATTAATCCAGAATGGTACATTCCACGCGTCAAAAACAAAAATCTGAAGAACGTTTATGACCAGAAACATACGCAATGAGGCGCCAAGAGTCCTGGATAATATAAAAAACCCTGCGCCTGTTTTATATGACCAGTATCCAAACCTTTGTTCCAGATAGGAATAAATAGATGTCAGTTTTAACCTGTAATATAAAGGGAGTAAGACAAGTGCAATAACAAAGTAACCGAACAGGTAGCCTAAAACAACAACCATATAACTGAACTGAGTATCTTTTACCCATCCTGGCACCGACATGAATGTAACCCCTGAAAGTGAAGCGCCTATCATTCCATACGCAACCACAAACCATGGAGATACTTTGTTACCAATAAAAAATGACTGGCTGTCGGCTTTCCGCGCAGTGAACCAGGTAACTGCAAATAAAACCAATGTATAGATCAGAAATAATCCAAGTATTAAGATAGGCGACATTTCAGAGTCAATTATTTTACAAGAATAACAAAAACAAAGGAAGACAAAAAATTCTCTGCCAGTTTAATAACACCGGAAAAATGAACTAATTTTGTCTAAAATATTTTTGTCATGAGTTTTACTGAATTTCCTTCCAGGCTCCTGGAAAATGCAGTCAATGAATTTGCTTCTCTTCCGGGAGTGGGAAGAAAGACAGCCTTCAGGTTGGTTATGAATCTGTTAAGGAGAGATTCTGAAGAAGTAAGAAAGTTTGGGCAGAGCATTATCAAACTTCATGAAGAGATTCACTATTGCAAGATCTGCAACAACATTTCAGATACTGAGATATGCAATATCTGCAAAGATAACAAGAGGGAGAGATCAGTAATCTGTGTAGTGGAAAACATTCAGGACGTGATGGCAATTGAAAACACAAGGCAGTTTAAGGGATTGTATCATGTTCTCGGGGGTATAATATCACCAATAGATGGAATAGGTCCAGCTGATCTGAAAATTAACAATCTTGAAGAAAAAGTAATGTCTGGTGGTATAAGTGAGATAATTCTTGCATTGAGCACTACGATGGAGGGAGACACTACCAACTATTATCTGTTTAAAAGGTTGAACAAATATAATATACCCATGACAACACTTGCCAGAGGCGTTGCTATTGGAGATGAACTTGAATATACTGATGAGATTACCCTGGGACGAGCGATCAATAACAGAAATCCATACCAGCAATGTTAACCTCAGTTAAAAAATTTCTTTCGAATTTAATTGTTTCACCATGAAACGGAAATCTGAAACATTTCGTCAATCCGGTTGTTTAATAAGTAAGAAAATTTATATGTAAATTATATGGCAAAGTTGAATATCACATTACCTGCAATGGGAGAAGGAGTAATTGAAGCAACAATTAATAAATGGCTGGTTACAGTAGGTGCACAGGTTAAAGAAGATGATCCGCTGGTTGAGGTAGCAACAGATAAAGTGGATTCTGAAGTCCCGGCGCCTATAGCAGGTACAATAGTCTCAATTTTAGCGAAAGAGGGTTCAATTGCAAAAATTGGCGACATATTGGCTGTGATTGAAAATGAAATTGTACCGACCCGTGAGGACCTGAAAAAGGTTGACAAAGAGGTTGAGAGAGTCCGTGAAACTATTGATTCGGTAAAAAAGGAAAAAACTGAGATTGAAGTTTTATCGCATGAGATGAAAAGTCGGACACCTTCCGGAAAATTTGTATCACCACTTGTCAGAAGTATTGCCGCACGCGAAGGAATAAGTTACACAGATCTTGACAAAACAACAGGAACAGGAATGGATGGAAGGATAACGAAAGATGATATCTTAAAAATCCTTGAAGAGAGGAATTCTGAAAAAGAAACATTAAAATCTCCTGATATTGAAGAAGTTGTGGAAGCTTCAAATATAGTAAAGCCCGCAAAGAAGGAGACAATGCCTGTTTCAAGGTCGCAAGGGGATGAAATAATCCCGATGGACAGGATCCGTAAGATTATTGCAGAACACATGGTTATGTCAAAAAGAACATCACCACATGTTACATCATTTATTGATGCTGATGTGACTCGCCTGGTAAACTGGAGAAATGCGAACAAGGATAAGTTTCTGGCTGTTGAAGGACAAAAACTCACTCTCACCCCTATTTTTATTGATGCTGTTGCTAAAGCTCTTTATGAATTCCCAATGGTTAATATATCAGTTGACGGGGACAATATCATTAAAAAGAAAAACATTAATATCGGCATGGCCACCGCGTTGCCCAATGGTAACCTGATTGTCCCGGTAATAAAAAATGCAAACGAGAAGAGCCTTACGGGACTGGCAAAAACTGTCAATGATCTTGCAGAAAGAGCCAGAACCAATAAATTAAAGCCTGATGAAATTACCGGAGGTACCTTTACCATCACAAATTTTGGGAGCTATAATAATCTTGCAGGAACGCCTATAATTAATCAGCCGCAGGCTGCAATACTGGGAACAGGAGTTGTTAGAAAAACTCCGGTAGTTATAGAAACCCCTGATGGAGACATGATAGCTATCCGGCAGGTAATGATACTTTCATTAAGTTATGACCACAGAGTTATCGATGGTGCGCTGGCCGGGAAATTCCTGCATAAAGTGAAAGAGATCCTTGAAGACTATTCTCCTGGCGAGATCTGATCTGGCATATCGATTCAGATCCTGACCGTGATTTTCATTCAATAACAGATTGATTTAGAAATAAAAGTATTGATTTGGTAAAAAGGACTTCCATTAATAGTCCTTTTTTCTAATATTTATACTATATTAGTAGCCTTAAGTAGAGAATTGACACATTGAGTTCTTCCATTCCAAAAAGCAGAAACCAAGGATTATAATTTTCACAAATGTTTTATGTGCCTGCAGTCCATTTAGATTTAATTTTATTATGATGAAACGTTTAGTTCTCTTAACGTGGCTGTTGGCTACATTTATTAATCCTGATTTAATTTCTCAGACAAAAGAAAGTATGAGAAATAATTTTTATGATGCAGAAAGCTGGATCTTATTTGAAGCCTACAAAGATGCTTTGCCTCTTTACCAGCAGTTATTAAAAAGGTACCCTGATAATTCAAATTTAAAATACAGGATTGGCCAGTGCTATATGAATATCTCAGGTGAGAAAATCAGGGCTGTCAGCTATCTTGAGGATGCTGTTAAAAACATTGATCCAAAGTACAAAGAGGGAAAATTCAAGGAGACCGGAGCGCCCTATGATGCTCTCTATTACCTTGCAAATGCTTACCGGATCAATAACCAGATTGATAAAGCTCTTAAAACTTATGAACAATTCAGGAAGAACCTTAATTCTGATGTATATGATACTACAGTAGTGAATCTACAGATACAATCATGTCGGAATGCTAAGGAACTGATGAGGATGCCACTATATGTAAAATTCAATAACCTTGGGAAGATAATAAATGGAGCTAACAATGACTTTAACCCTGTTGTATCTGACAAAGAAGACCTTCTTGTATTTTCGAGAAGTCAGGCATTTTATGATGCGCTTCTTTATTCCCGTAAAGTTAATGGAGTATGGTCTGAACCACTAAATATGAATGAGTTGTTGAAAGTTGACAAAGATCTTTTTCCAACTTCCATTTCAAAAGACGATAAAGATTTATACCTCTACAGTTCTGCAGATTATGATGGAATTATTTATAGATCGAGATTTGAAAATGGCTCCTGGTCTCCAATTGTAAAGCTCAATGAAAACATCAATACCAAATATTGGGAATCGCATGCAACTATCTCCCACGACAATAAAAAACTATACTTCACGAGTAATCGAAAAGGGACTTATGGAGGTCTTGATATCTATGTTTCGAATCGTGACAGTACAGGCGACTGGGGACCGGCAAAAAATCTTGGACCTGTAATAAATACACCTTATAATGAAGAATCCCCTTTTTTGAGTGATGATGATAAAACACTTTTTTTTAGCTCAAGGGGCCATTTTAATATGGGCGGTTATGATATTTTCTATTCAACACTTCTGGATAATGGTGAGTGGTCAGTTCCACTGAATGTTGGTTATCCATTTAATACAACCGACGATGATGTGTTTTTTAAGCCTCTGAATCAAGGTTATGAAGGATACATCGCCAAAGAACTTCCCGGAGGTTATGGGAAACAGGATATTTACCGGGTCGAGATTTTTTCTAACAATCATCCCCGAAAATTCTTTGTAAGAGGAATGGTAAAAGTAGCTGACCTTATCAGTAGTATGAATGATAGTGTGAAGATAAGCGCTATGAATATCAAAAACTCAAATCAGACTATGATTGTCTATTCGAATCCTGTAACAGGTGAATATGAGTTCCAGCTTCCCCAGGGGGACTATCAAATCACCTATGAAGGAGACGGAGGCGAAAAAGTCGTCAGAAATCTGGATTTGCCTCTTTTAAACCCTTCCGACAGTTTTGTACTTCCAGGAACAGTACTGCCAAAAACTGATTTTGTTGCAGATTTAAAGGTTGAAACTAATAAAACAATCGCAGTTACAAAAGGTGATTCAATACTGTTTCCTATAAAGGTAGAGCCAAATTCTTTCCTTACTGTTGAACATTGGATTGGAGACTCATTGAAATCAGTCGAACATTTCACAATACGGGATTCAACTTTCAACTATAAGATGGCTCCTGATCGTGGAAATAACCGAGTTGTCTTTAAATTGACAGACAGGTTTAATAACACAACTGAAACTGAAGTTTTAATTACCAGGCAGAATAACATTATAGGACAACCAATAACCCGACCTGAATACAGCCGGGTCATCTCTGAGAAACAGATAGCCTCGCTCTCTACAATGATGAAGAACAGGGCTAAAGATGATCTTTTAAAGGTCATAACAGAGGCAAATATTGGAAACCGTCAGTTTGGGAGAATTGATGAATATATTTCATATCTTAAAGAAGAAGCCAATAAAAAAGGAATTCGTTCTGAAGAAATTGATAAACTTGCTTTAAAAGTTGCTGTTATGGATAATATCCTTACACAGGCTGCAGTTGATTATTTGGCAAATCATACAGATGGAGACTTGAACAAAATTCTCAGAGATCTTGATATTTATGATTCCGATCTCAAGAACTGGACTGAGTTACAAGATTATGTAAATGTTAAGACCGGCGGCAAAACAGGCCCTGCGGATCTGAACAGGATTGTAGCAGCAGTCTTAGCTGAAACAGATCCATCCATTGAATCCATGAAAAAGAAAATATTGGCATTTAATGAAACCTCAGCTGCAGGAACTTCCGGGAAAGTCAATCTATGGATCCTATGGGTTCTAATCGGTGCGGGCCTTTTTGGCTTGTTCCTGATAATGTGGAAACGAAAAAGGAACAATAAGAAATAGAAATACACTAATATGAGCGGCTTTTGCCGGTATTATTTATAAAAAAATAGATGATTAACAATTCTTTCACTTTTTTTTTAATAAATTTGTTTTCCAAAAATCTGTTTATGAGCAAAAGAGCAGTTTGTCTGTTTTTTACATTAGTGTTAATCATTCCGACATACGGTCAGGAAAATAAAGAGTTTCAGGAATCATTTCTTGAGGCTGAGTATTTTCTGATGAATGAAGATTACACCGATGCGCTAACCTACTATTTGCAATTGTATGAAAAACTGCCTGATAATGCAAACCTGGCTTATTGTATAGGTGTATGTTACCTGCATATTCCTTCTAAAAAGAATCTCTCAGTTGATTTTCTTGAAAATGCAATAAAAAACATGTCGGCAAAGCACAAGGAGGGTTCAATTACCCAGATAGCGGCTCCATACGATGCATTATTTGAACTGGGAAAAGCATACCGCATTAATTTCAGATTTGATAAAGCAAAAGAAACCTTCACGAAATACCTGGCAACACTACTTCCTGACGATCATGAGAACATCGATTTCATTAAACATGAAATAGAGGTATGTGATACGGCGAAAGATCTGATATCAAAGCCAGTATCATATTCAGAAGAAAATATGGGAGAACTCTTCAATGATGAAAAAGATAATTTCAATCCCTTGATTTCAGCTGATGGAAAATCTTTTGCCTATATGGTTTCTCTCAAATTCTATGACGCTGTAATGTTTTCGAAGCTTGTTAATGGAAAATGGACTGCTCCCATTAATATTACTCCTGAACTCAAGTCGGATGGAGATTTCTATATTTCCTGCCTTTCGGCCGATGGGAAATTATTATTCCTATCCAAAGATGATAATATTAATAGCGATATATTTGTGAGTTCATTTGAAGGAGGTCGCTGGAGTAAGACTGTTAAACTAAACAAAAATATAAATACAAAATATTGGGAATCACATGGCTTTATTTCTGAAGATGGCAATCAACTAGTTTTCGCTTCAGACAGACCGGGCGGTTTTGGCGGACTGGATCTCTATATCGCCCATAAAACAAATGGGGACTGGGGTCCTGCAGTAAACATTGGTCCGGAAATTAACACTCAATTCAATGAGGACAGACCATTTCTAATTAATAATGGAAAGACTCTCTTCTTCGCTTCACAGGGGCATGAAAATATCGGAGGTTATGATCTGTTCAGATCCGATCTTCAATCAAACGGGCTATGGAGTAAACCTAAAAACCTTGGATATCCGATTAATACACCCGATGATGATATTTTCTTTATGCCGGTTGGTGATGGTAAATCAGGTTATTATTCCAGGTTTAAAGAGACGGGAGGTTCTGGAAAAGTCGATATCTATAAGATAACATTTAAATAAAAAATGGCCACTTATTATTATATTCCTTTAGAATTATTGCTATATTTGTTTTGATGGTAAAATTCAGAGTAAAAATCCTAAGTTTTCTACTTCAGCTATTATCTCTGGTTGTAATTCCAGTTGCAGTTTCCGCTCAATCAGTTAGCGAGATGAAACAAATATTTGCAAAGGCGGAGTCCTACTATCTCTTTGAAGAATATGAACTTGCAAATCAACTATACCTTCTGCTTGATTCTGCAAGCAATCTGAATATTAAATATAAAATAGGGAACTGCTATCTGAATATTCCAGGTGAAAAAGAGAAATCAATTCCTTACCTCGAGGATGCTATTAAAACTGCCAGTTATGATTCAAAAACTGAGTCATTTAAAGAGAAGAACGCTCCTCTTGATGCCTATTTTTCCCTTGCTAAAGCCTATTTGATTACTAATCAGTTGGAGAAAGCTCTCAATACTCTTCAAACATTTAATAAGCTCGCCCGGGAAACTACCCGCAAAGGAGGAATGAAGAACCTCGAATACATCGAACAACAGATTCAAGCTTGCAAGAACGCAATTCAGTTTAAGGAAAATCCAGTCGTTTTTAGTAAAAAAAGTATGGGAAGTGATTTCAGTCAGGGCTCCATTAACGATAACCCTGCTGTAAGCTTTGATGGAAATACTATAGTTTATACCGAACACAGAGGTATAGTCAACGCTATCTTCTATTCGAAAAAGGAAAGAGGAAAATGGCAGTCACCTATTGAAATTACAGCTGCACTCAACGCCGGAGAAGATTGTTCATCATCTTCACTTAACAGTGATGGTACAGAACTGTTTCTCTATAAAACGGATAATTATGACGGAGCTATTTATTCATCAAATTTTGTAGATGGGGCCTGGACTCCAATAAAAAAATTAAATAAGAATATAAATACTAAGTTTTATGAATCCCATGCTTCTATTTCATCTGATGGGAAAAAATTATATTTCACCAGTAACAGAGATGGCGGCCAGGGGAACCTCGATATTTATGTTTCCGAAAAAGATGCTACAGGTGACTGGGGTCTGGCAGTTAACCTGGGAGCAGCAATCAATACGCCATTTAATGAGGATACTCCTTATATAACCGCGAATGATTCTATACTCTACTTTTGTTCCGAAGGACATAGTTCGATGGGCGGATTTGATAATTTCAAAAGTCGGAAAACAGGAACAGCCTGGAATACACCTGTCAATATAGGATTCCCACTTAACACTACTGACGATGATAAGTTTTTCCAACCCATAAATAATGGGCAAAATGCTTATTATTCAATGACAACGGATTACAAAAAGAAAGAAATTTTTTACCTGGGAATGGGGAATACAAATGTTAATGAGCTATTCGAAATTAAAGGTAAATTCAGCCTCCGGGATACTATTATAACATTTAATAAAAATTATTCAATACATCTTATTAACAAAACATCAGGAGATACTGTAGATGTTGGATTCCCAAATAAATATTCTGGTCTTTACAGTTTTACTGTTACCCCGGGAAAATTCAGATTATTTTATAAAGGTCTTGGATATATAACACACGTAATTGATACTGCAATTTTACATAACGACCCGAACCTGATATTCAATATAGATGTATCCCTTGAGAGAGATACTACTATAGAGAGAATATTTATGCCAACAATCGTGTACGAAAAAATCAATCTTGCTCTGATACCTACTATTGCTTCTATTGATACAAGCATGCTCTTAAGAAACTTGAATGTGAGTGATGTGGGGGATTTAAATATTAAGGATTCAGATGTGCTCTATTATACAGTTCAGGTTATGGCACTACATAATCCAGTCGATATTACCTATTTTAAGTACATTGCTGACATAAAAGTCATGTTTAATGACATCGATAACTTTTACCGATATACATCAGGCAGATTTCCAACAAGAGAAGATGCTTATTCATTAAGACTTGAATTGATAAGAAAAGGATATCCGGAAGAAATCTTTATCAAGAAAGTTTCCAAATAATGAAAAAGGTAATCAGAAAAACCACCATACTCACTTTACTTTTTTTTTGCTTCCTTACTCTGTCTTCACAAGTAATTACCAAAAAGGCATTTATTAAAGAAGTTCAGGAAGCTGATATTTATTACTATTATGATCAGAATTATGCGAAGGCTTCCGACCTGTACAAGTCCCTTCTTAATAAATATCCTGAAAACTCCAATCTAAATGCAAAGTTGGGAATATGCTACCTGAATCTTGATGGGAAAAAGACTGAGGCCCTGCAACTATTAACAAAAGCATCCCTGAATGTAGTAAGCAATGACAAGGAATACCTGGAATACGGAGAACGAGCGCCTTTGGATACATATCTCTACCTCGCTATAGCATATCATCATAGCGATAGCCTGGAAAAAGCCATTACACTTTATTATGATGCAAAGAAAAGATTGAGTGGCACTAAGATCTTCAAGGATGAATATATTGATACCCAGATAAGAGATTGCATGTATGCAATTGTAATGAAGAAGAAACCTTTGACCCTGATCTTGAACCTTTTCGCAGACTGGCTCATCAATTATCCCGGAGCATGTAATCCGGTTCTATCAAAAAATGATTCCGTTTTTATCTTCACTCAAAAAGAAAACGAAAAAACACATATATTTTGCTCTTATAAATCAGGTACATGGAAAAAACCTGTAGATATTACCAGGCAACTTGGAGGATTTAACAGGTTCTATTCAAACTCGATTACAGGAGATGGAAAATTATTGATAATCTATATGGATGATGGCGGTGACGGAAACCTGTATTACAGTCAGAGAAAAGATTCAGTATGGTCAAAGATAAAAAGTGTAGGGAAACCCATAAATTCTATTTATTGGCAGTCGCATGGTTTTATAACACCTGATGGTAAGACGATGTACTTTTCCAGTAATAAACCAGGTGGTGAGGGTCAACTTGATATCTGGTATTCGGAAAAGACTGTTGCTGGTAAATGGGGTGAACCAATAAATTGCGGGAATATTATTAATACACCTTACAACGAGGATACGCCTTTCTTTGATCAGGAAACCGGCGCTTTACTTTTCAGCTCAGTAGGACACACCAGTATGGGGGGTTATGATGTATTCAGATCAATAAAGAAAAATGGGTCCTGGACCAACCCCATAGGTATGCCTTATGCTTTTAACAATGCTTTAGAAAACACTTTCTTTATTCTTAACAACAATAAACCCGGATTTATTACCAGTCTGTATGACGAAAACAGCAAATCACGAAACATTTATTCAATAGTCGCAGAAAACCCGGCTGATAAGATAACTTTAGCCATAGGCACAATTGCCCTGCTTGATGGAATGGCAATTGATCCTACACAAATCCAGATTCGGCTCGTCAACCTTAAGGACAGTATTATTCTGAAAAATATATCCCTGGTCGATTCAGTAACATATAAATTCGAAATTAAACCTGGAGACTATCGGCTTTTTGTTAACCATACCGGATATAAAACCGATACGATTAACCTGAGTATTCCTTTGTATTATTCAGGAAACTATATATCCGTTAGTTCCACCCTGTTACCTGATAAGGTTTCCGGTGGTGAATTTTTATCAATAAATAATGTATTGTTTGATTTCGATAATTATGAACTCAATGAACAGGCTAAATCAGAGCTGGAAAATCTAAAATCCATCCTTATATCTTATCCTGAATTGAATGTTGAAGTTGCAGGCTATACTGATGGAAAAGGTGGTAAAGAATATAACAGGGCGCTGGCTGACAAAAGGGCTCAAACTGTAATAAATTACCTTTCAACAGCTGGAACTGCACCTTCAAGATTTGTGAAGAGAGCATTCGGGAAATCTGATTTTGTTGCAGTTAACAGTAACCATGACGGTTCTGATAACCCTGAAGGAAGAAAATATAACAGAAGGGTTACATTTGGGATTGTTGATCCTAAAACGGGAATAGTTATCCGAAAAGAAACCTATACACCGGAACACCTCAGACAGCCATTTTCAATGAGATACAGCATTGTCCTGTTAAAAACAAGTAAGAAACTTAAACCGGGCTATTTTTCCGCATTAACCAAAGATGATTTATTCTTTATAAGAACGATTAAAGCTGATTCAATTTCCATGTATGCACTCGGTGTTTTTTATAACAAATTTGACGCGATGAAGTATCTCGGGTATGTCATAGAAAAAGGATTTGATAAAGCTTATCTATTGAACCAGTATGAACTGGAGAATGAATCAAAGACTATAATAAATCCGAAACAAAAAAAAACAGCACTAACACGGATTGATCAGAAAGCACTCACAATACAACTTAGAGCCTCAAAAAATTCATTGAATTTTAAAATAATCTTCAGTGGACTTGAAGGAGTGAATGAAATAAGGGGCACAGACGGACTTTATAAATATTATTATGGCGAATTCCATACTCTTTTAGAGGCAAAAAAAGCTTTAGCATCAATAAAGAAGTTGGGATTTGAAGATGCTTTTATCAGAAACCTTTACCTTTTGATGACTCAATAGTAATCAGAAACCCTCATGAAGTATAAAAATATAAAGCTCAGAGCTCTGGAACCTGAAGATCTTGAGCTTCTCTATGAGTGGGAAAATAACAACAGTTATTGGGCAATAAGTAATACGGTTTCTCCATTTTCACGATATACATTAAAAAGATATATAGAGAATTCTCATAAGAATATCTATGAAACAGGTCAGCTAAGGCTTATGATTGACCACGTTGAAGATAAAATAACTATCGGAACAATAGATGTTTTTGAGTTTGATCCTTTTCACAAGAGAGCCGGTATAGGAATACTTATTGCAAATGAATCTTACAGGAGAAAAGGATATGCGTCTATGGCCCTTACCTGCCTGATAAAATATTGTTTTAAAACACTTCAGCTGCATCAATTGTACTGTAATATACTGGCAAATAATTTTGTAAGTATGGATTTGTTTAAGAAGCAGGGATTTGTTCAGACGGGAAGCAAGAAAGAGTGGATCCAGACAGATAACGGATACGTGGATGTATCTATTTTCCAGTTGATTAATTCATAATGACAGGCAATATTAATATTTTTGGAATCCTGTAGCAAGAAGGCCACAAGCCGCTGAAATATCTTTCCCACGTGATTTACGGATTGAAGCAGAGATCCCGGAAATTATCAGATTATGTTTGTAAAACTGCATTCTCTCGTCGGAAGATGAACAGTTTTGATCGTTCAATACAGAATGATATGGAAGCAGATTAACCCTGATTGCTGAGCCTTTAAGAATTGCCTTAAGTCCGACCAGATGGCGATAAGTATCATTTATATCTTTTACCATGACATAAGCAAGGCTTAACGTCCTCTTCTTTTTCACCGGGAAACTTTTCATTATCTCTATTATCTTCTTTACGGGATACTGAGTTTCAACCGGGATAGATTTTCCCCTTTCCTCCGGGAATGGTGAATAAAGACTTAATGCAAGATTGCATACGGATCTTTTTAGGAATTGCTCAACTCCTGGCATCAGTCCTACTGTTGAGACAGTTACATTTCTTGAACTGATTGCAAGACCCCATTCTGAGGTAATAATACTGCAGGCCTTCAGAACGTTTTCCAGGTTATCCATCGGTTCTCCCATACCCATAAATACAACATGTGTAACTTTTTTTGCCTGAGGAAGAGCAATAATCTGGTTTATTATCTCCCCGGCAGTAAGATTACCCTTGTAACCATACCTGCCAGTGACACAGAATGAACATCCCATTCTGCAACCCGACTGGGTTGAAACACATACGGTATTTCTTTTATTATCGGGTATATAAACAGTTTCAAACTTTTTCCCAGAATCGGTTCTGAAGAGATATTTAACCGATTTATCAGTTGAAGTTTCTGAAGCCAGAGGTAAAAAAACGCCACTGACTGCAATATTAAAAAGTTCTTCTTTAAGTCTCTTTGGAATTTTCAGGATTTGTGAAATATCGGAAATACTTTTTTTATAAATACTATTTGTGATTGAAACTGCATGTGCAGCAGTAAACCCTGAAGGTCCTATCAGATCAAATATTTCATCAGCAGTTAAACCACAAAGACTCTTCTTAACCATATACACTTGATCTTTTCAAAAATTGAAGGGTTATCAATCTTTTATAAGCCCTCTGTTTTTAAGAAGAGGTTCAATTACAGGTTCCCGCCCACGAAAGTTTACAAACATCTTCATTGCATCCATTGTACCGTTTTTCTCAAGAATATTCTTGCGATAGGAAGTGGCAACCGAAGTGTCGAAGATTCCCTTTTCTTTAAAGGCTTCAAACGCATCATTGTCAAGAACTGCCGCCCACGTATAACAATAATAACCTGCATCATATCCGCCTATAATATGTGTGAAATAAGTACTCCTGTACCTGGAAACAATCTCTGGTATGAGTCCGATTTTTTTAAAGTACTCCTTCTCAAAACTCTGAATATCAATAGTCACAGGAGCCTCTAATGAATGGTATGACATATCGAGCAATGAGGCAGCCATAATTTCAACATTTTGAAATCCCTGATTAAAGTAACCGCTATTTTTTATTTTTTCAACCAATACGGATGGAATAGGTTCTCCGGTTTTATAGTTTTTTGCATAAATATTCAGAACTTCAGGCTCTGTTGTCCAATGTTCCATCAGCTGAGAAGGAAGTTCCACAAAGTCCCAGGCTATATTTGTCTGATTGTAAGTACTTTTATTGAAAAGAGCGTCCAGAGCATGCCCAAATTCATGATACATTGTGCTGGCTTCCTCCACACTTAGCAGAGCCGGTATATCGCCGCTGGGACGAGTAAAATTATAGACAACTGTTACAATCGGAGTAACCCCTTTTTTATTGATCAGATGATAACTGCGGTAATTTCCACACCATGCTCCTTGTTGTTTACTGGCTCTTGGGAAAAAATCCATATACAGAACACCCAAATGAGATCCATCGGCATCTTTAACCTCATAAGCAAGGGCGTCGGGATGAGGACAAGGAATTCCGGTAAGTGGAGTGAGAGTAATTCCAAATAATTTATTGGCAACTGTAAAAAGACCATCACGTACATTTTCGAGCTTAAAGTATGGTCTCAGCTCGCTATCATTCAGATTATATTTTTCTTTTCTGAGCTTCTCAGAATAATACCACCAGTCGGATGGCTCTAGTTTAAATTTACCACCTTCCTTTGTGATTATTTTCTGCATCTCCTCCACTTCATTCCTTGCTACAGGAATTGCTTTCTCCCAAAGGTTATTCAGAAGATTAAAGACATTCTCAGGAACTTTAGCCATTCGTGGTTCAAGAACAAAATGTGCATGAGTTTTATACCCAAGCAGTTTTGCTCTATCTGCTCTGAGCTTAACTATCTCAGCGAGTATCTTGTTATTATCAAATGCATTACCATTATTGCCTCTGTTGGTGTAGGCATTAAAAAGTTTTTCACGAAGACTTCTGTTTGGGGAATACTGAATAAAAGGGAAAATACTGGGTCTTTGTGTCGTGAATGCCCACTTACCTTCCTGTCCTGCTTCTTTTGCCGTTTCAGCAGCGGTGGCGATTACAGATTCCGGAAGTCCTTTGAGGTCTTCTTTGTTAACAAACAATTTAAAAGAATTTGTTTCTGCAAGTACATTCTGGCTGAACTTAACCGTCAGCACGGATAACCTCTGGTTTTGTCTTTTCAGAGTATCCTGATCCTGTTTGTTAAGGTTCGCCCCATTCCTGATAAAACTTTTATAAAGATTTTCAAGCAGAAATTGTTGTTCAGGATTAAGTTTTAAATCTGACTGGTTTTCATATACTGATTTTATCCTTTTAAAAAGTGCTGAATTAAGTAATATCTCATCACGGTATGCGGATAGTAATGGTGAGACTTCCATTTCAATCTTCTGTAGCGAATCATTAGTATTCGCAGAAGACTGGGAAGAGAAAACAGAGGAGACATTAGTTAAAAGAAATCCAGCTTTATCAAATGATTCGATTGTGTTTTGGAATGTTGGCTTGCTATTACTTTTGGCAAGATTATCAATTTCTACTCTGCCATCAGCCATTCCTTTTATAAAAGCAGGCATGTAATGTTTTGCCATAATCTTTTCAAATGGAGGGACATTGAAAGGAGTATTATATGCAGTAAAGAATGGATTTGTTGTATCGATTTCAGCTACCTGGTTATTTTTACAACCTGCTATAGCTATGCTTAGGAATCCGGATATCAACAACATTTTATAAGAATTTTTCATAATCAGAAATTAAAAGTGATATAATTACAAAATAAGGCTATTAAAGGTGGAATCAAAAGAAACTTGACGAATTTAACAGACTACTTAAGGGAATGTAACTTTGAATGAGTACCATAATATTTATAAAGGATGATATGAAGACAAATATTTACTATTTTTGTCAACCTCTATTAAAAAAGGAGAGATGGCAGAGTGGTCAAATGCGGCGGTCTCGAAAACCGTTGTTCGCCTTCCGGTGAACCGGGGGTTCGAATCCCTTTCTCTCCGCTAAGCTTAAATGATCCCCGCATCAGCGGGGATTATCAGAGTAGGATTCCGGCAAGCGATGCCGAAATATAAGAAGCCATTGTACCGCAGAGCATTGCCTTAAATCCCAGTCTGGCAAGGTCGGCTTTACGATTTGGCACGAGTACTCCTATTCCTCCGAGCTGAATAGCGATTGAGCTGAAATTTGCAAATCCGCATAGAGCGAAACTTGCAATTACAACTGATTTTGCGCTTAGTAAACCCTGCTGAATCATTGGTGTAAGGTCGGAATATGCAACAAATTCGTTTATAACCATTTTTGTTCCCATCAATGATCCAACATGAAGTGACTCAGCTGGGGGAACTCCCATAACTATTGCAAAGAGGCTGAAGAATGCTCCAACTACATCCTTCAGGCGAAGATTATCAACATTCAGGCCCAATGCATTAAGAGACAAACCTATCCATGAAAGAAGATGTCCGAAATATCCCAGGAGAGCATCCAGAAGAGCTATCAGTGCTATAACACCTATGAGCATGGCGATAACATTAATTGAAATCTTCATCCCGTCGCTGGCGCCATGCGATATAGCATCCATGATATTAGAATGTTCTTTTTTTACTTCAAGTTTTACAGTTCCCTGGGTTTCTGACTCTTCAGTTTCGGGATAGACTATTTTCGCAATGACCAATGCCCCGGGTGCTGCCATCAGGCTGGCTGCGAGAAGGTATGAGGCAGGCACACCCATTGATATATAAACTGCCATTACACCACCTGCAATACAAGCCATACTTCCTGTCATAGATGCAAGCAGTTCCGACATTGTCATTCCTGAAAGATAAGGTCTTATCATAATTTGTGCTTCAACCTGACCTACAAAAGCGCTGGCAACATTCGATAAAGCTTCGCTCCCGCTGACTCTCATTGCCCAATGAACAAAACGTGCAATTACGGCTATAACTCTTTGCATCAGACCAATATGATAGGCAATTGCAACAAGAACGCAGACGAAAATGATTGTCGGTAACAATATGAAGAGAAATATACCGCTTTTTACAATTCCTTCCGGAAGAATCTGAGTTACTTTTGTAAGATCACCAAAAACGAAAAGACCTCCTGCTTTAGAGAAATCAAGTAGCTTATTTATTGCTTTTCCGAGCCAGAAGAAAATGTCCTGGCCGATTGGAACTTTCAGTATAAAGATTGCCAGAGCAACTTGCAGAAGAAGTCCTGTAACAACCAGACGGTAATTAATTTTCTTTCGGTTATTAGACCATAAAAATGCAAGTCCGAGAATAATAATGATCCCTATAACACCAGTAAATCTTCCCATATCCTCTTAAATTAAATAATTGAGTCTTCTTCAAACCTACATTAATCCTCCATTGCTTGAGTGGCATAGTTACGGAGATACTTCCTGATCTATTAGCTGAAAACCGCTATCTGTCCATTCTTTGGAAGAGCTCTGAATATGATTTTGGCATCGGTACGTGGAAGTCTGATTTTTATAAATGGATGATATTCAGGTACTTTTAATACAGCAACTCTTTTTAATGCACTCCAGGTATCTCTAATACGATCATTTATATCAAAACGGAATTGACTTGTCTTTTCATTGATTCGCGCATTTTCATCCTGATATACATAGATTCTTATTCCCCCGCTCGTTTCAAGAATATAATTAACAGGCTCAGCAATTGATGTATCCGGCATAATATCAGGTTTATACTCCGAAGTATCTTTAGGCGCCATCTTGATCATCAGAGGTTCCTTCTTTATTGTAGCAAAGGCATGAGATATAGTAAGCGGAGTTGCAAGTATTGATAATATTGTATTATCATCTCCTTCCAAAAGAATCTTGCTGGTTTGCACTTTGCTCATTTTTGCTTTATGAACAACTACCCCGCTTATTTCAAGATTAGCAGAATTGTCCGCCATATTTATAGTGAGGTAAATTGAATCAGTTTCTGCCATCACAATTCTTGACTGAAGAGTAGCCTTATCTTTCAATAACTTAAGGTAGGCTGTATCCATCAATATCCGTTGGTCAACATCACTTTTCTTAGAGGTTTTAGCTCTGTATTCATTTTTTATCTCTTCCAGTTTCCGAATAGGGCTAATCATACACATTACGGAATAATAAATAAGGAACACCGATATCAGGCTGATTAGTATTACGAAAGTAATTTTCCGGTGAGGTTTATTCTTAATTTCGGTTTCCATATTACTTTTTCGATCAGATCAGAAAATATAAACTTTAGAACCAATATTCAGTGTATTGAAGATCACTTTCAGATCTTCATCATTCAACCTGACACAGCCATGTGTGACAGGCATACCAAGAAAGCGCTTATAAATAGTACCATGAATCAGGTATCCATCTCCTATTGCAAGTGCGTAATCGCCTAACACGCCATACTCATATCTTGAAAAGTCATCTTTAGGTGGAATAGGGGAACCCTCTTCAACGAATGACCAGTCTGGTCTTTTCCAGACCGGATTTGTTGTTTTGCCGCGTATCCAGTATTTACCTTTGGGTGTTTTAAAAACCCATTTTTTATTGCCTGATGTCTGAAGCATCGTATAGCTCCCTGAACTGCAAAATCCTTCTCTTACAAGCTTTTTATTTGTGTAAAGGTAGAACTTGTTTTCAGTTGTATTGACTACAATATAAGATTGGCCTGAAGTATAAGCATTAACTTTCAGAGAGAGTCGTTGAATATCTTTCGTTAGCAGACCTATTTGCTTTTTGTAGTTCTGATCTTTCTTTAAATCTTTAATATTTGCAATTCCGGTTTTTTGCAGGGGTGCAAACTCCTTCAGAACCGGAACAACTAAAAGGATAAAAAGAATCAAGGATAGAGGAACCAGAATTGAACAAATGATTATAAATAAAATCCTGACAACCTTAAGAAATGGTTTGCTCTCATTATTAATGCGATTAGCTTCAGCTGTAGGTTTTTCAATCTCAGGCTGTGCACCATCATGTATTATCTTCTTGTTTTTCATATCAGATAATTTACTTGTCCACAACATCTTTCAGGTCGACCATAGATCCGATGATAGTGACTGGAGTACCAACTTTCACAATCTTGAATACAACATCCATCTCGCTATCAGTAAGAGCAATACACCCTTCTGTCCAGTCAATTCCTTTCCCGCCGTTACCATGGATTTCTATTAACCCTCCAATTTGCGACGATGCGGGAAGAGAACCATGTTCTATGTCAGATCTGAATTTTGCTCTATCTTCATCATTCGGATAGTCGAGTAAAAGAGCTTTGTAGTACTTAGTTTTACCTCCGTCGAACTTTCTCGTAATCTTATACATGCCTTCCGGAGTAGCCATGTCACCTTTTACTCTTTTGTCTCCGACCCAGTTTTTCCCCAGTTCGGCTTCAAATTCATATTTTCTGGTCCCATTAAGATAAATAAAACATTTTCTTGAAAATTTATCAATAATTATTGAATAATCACGACTTTTTTTCGAATTATTTAAAGTTAAGTCAACCCATCTTTTCCATACTGGAAATGATTTGAAATAGTTTTTAAGGTTGGCAGATGCATTTTCGTATGATCCTGTTAGCAGATACTCGGAATCAGTAATTTTTCTGTTAGCCTGGAGATACTGACCCTTATTATATATTATCTCAGCCTCTATTAACAAAATCTTTCCTTTCGATATGCGGTTACGTACTTCTGAAGTTAAAGGATAAGTAGTGAAAAGTTTATCAATCTGCTTTACCAGATCGTTAAGAAACTCAATTTTTTGAAGGAGTTTAATTTTAAGGTTCGATGAACTGCTGACTGAGTTATCATCAGCCTGGTTTGCTTTTTTCACAGAGAGATTTGCAAACATGACAACCCTGTCATAATGTCTGAAATAAAGAAATCTATAATTTTCTTTCTCCCAGTTTACCATAGCAGAATCATAGAAGATCTTTGCTTCAGTAAAGAGCTTTTTAGAATATGTATCGGCTTTATTTTTTCCTGCCTTAGAAAGAGTTTCCCTGGCATGTTCCATTTCCCCAGTAGGTGGTTGAGGTGTAAAACGGATTAATAATAAGATAACTAATGGAATAGAAACTGCAATTGCAGAAAAAATCAGCACATCTCTCCAAACCTTTCTCATGTAAACCTGTGATGACTTTAAAAAAAACCCCGGGAAATTCCCGGGGGTTTTATATAAATAAGCTAATACTTATTAATTATTTTTTCTTAGGAGCTGCGGCGGCTGGTTTAGCTGCTGGTTTAGCTGCTGGTTTAACTGCTGCTTTAGCTGCCGGTTTAGCTGCTGGTTTAGCTGCTGGTGCAGCTACTGCTTTGCCTTTTCCTTTTACTTTAGCGATAGCATCTTTAAGTTCGGTATTGATACCGGTTGCACTTGCATTTGCAGCTTTAACTTTATTAAGAGCTTCCATGAATGAACCTTTATCATACAGACCTTGTGCTTCAGCAACAGAAGTTTCAGTCGTGGCCATTTCAGTTTTAATCTGCTCAAGAACAGCTGCTCCTTCTTTTCCCCTTGGAGCTTTTGTAATAAGGGTTTTGTTTTCTACAATAACTGCTTTAACAGCTGACATTGTAGTTTCAAACTCTTTTTTAACTTCTTCTTTCTTAGCGATAGCATCACTAGCTACCTTGTTTGCAAGAGTTAAGGTAGTAGCAAGTTTAGCTTTTGCAGGGCCAAATTTCTTAAATAATTTTGATTCCTGAGTCGTAACGTCAGCCATTATAGCTTTCATTGAATCCTGTACAGCTGCAAATTCAGCGGGTACATAAACAGCTGCTTCAGCAGTCTGGGCAGATGCGATAGCTGCATTTGTTGCATCAATTTCAACTTGTGGTTTTTTACCACAACTAGAAAGGACGGCAACCATAGCTATAGCTGCTAATCCCATTAAAACTTTGTTCTTCATTTTTCTAACCTTTTTAATACTTTGTTTAATTAACAATTTCGATCTATTTAGTTTAATCGTTTCAACTTTAAAATTATGGTGCGAATATATTAAAATTATGGAACATAACAATATAAAAATCAAATAATCTTCTTGTCCGGTATTAAATATGTTGAAAAACACATAATTACCGACCCGACCGGGTATTTCAAATTGTATATTTTTTTCAATCGGATATAAAACCAAGAAGTTTCAATCCATTTTGAATATCATCACAGGACATAAACAGATTCCAGAGTAATCCCGTTCTGTAATTTTCTATCATAATAACAACCGGACCCTGATCAATAGCCAGGTATCTCTGTGGATACCAATTATTCTGATCACTGAAAGCATCATAGAATCCATATTCGCCCCATATTTTGTTTCCAAGATTATAATAAAAATGTTTCATGGCATTCATTGATTGCTCCGGGGTATACGGGAAGGACGAGAGAGCAGCTGACGGAGTGATGACTCCCAGGTCGTTGGTTTCACCGGGAGCATGAGCTGCATAACCTTTCATTGAATAGCTTGCAGAAAGTCCCCAGCAATCCTCACTGTAACCAGCAAATTTCTTGGGATTCTGCGCACACCATTTCCAGTTAATGAAAGTCTGATTTTTATTCTCCTGCCAATAGTCTGCATATTTGTCCTTCAGGAAACGGGGATCTAATCCAAGATATGAATAATGAGCCCAGAATAGTGGTCCGCCATAATCCTCCGCATCATTATGTTTGAGAGCAAGGCTATACCCATATTTACTGCTGTGAGTACTTATTGCACCCGATCTTGCCCACCCCTCATGATAAACTTCTGGCCGGATAGGATAGGTTGGTGAAGATGCAGCTAATATATATAGTATAAGACATTCGTTATAACCTTTGACTGCAAAATTCATTTCCCATCTATAATTGGGCGACCAGTGCCAGTACAATACATTCTCTCCGCCTTTTGTAAACCAGGTCCATTCAACTTCTTTCCATAATTTTTCTATTTCTGACGCGAGTAACTTTTCCTGTTCAGATCCATTTATAAAATACTGTCTTACAGTGAGCAAACCCTGCATCAGGTAGGCTGTCTCAACAATATCTGCACCATTATCTTTTGGACTAAAGGGTTTTACTTTCCCGGTTTCACCATAAATCCAATGCGGCCAGGCGCCATGAAACCTGTCGGCATGTTTAAGGAATTCTATAATTCTTGAAAAACGATCAGCTGCTTCGTCCCGCGTAATGAAACCTCTTTCAATACCTACAAGAATTGCCATCAGACCAAAACCGCTGCCTCCCGATGTAACAACGTTCATGTCATTTTCAGGATATATTCCATCAACATGAAATCGTTCGCGAGCCATCCCTGAATTAGGTTCAGCTCCATCCCAGAAGTACTGGAATGTTCTGTATTGAACCAGTGTGAGCAGTGAATCATCTGATATCTTTTTAAACTCTGATAAACTATTTTTACCTGTTGTTTTATCCTTGTTACCGACACAACAGTTAACACTAAATACAATCAGAGCGAACAGAGTATATAACCTGAGATTTTTCATTGTTTTCAATAGGTGAAGCCAAGTTTTGTTAAGCCGGTACGTATTTCAGGAGCTGACATAAATAAATTCCATAGCAGACCTGTTCTGTAGTTTTCAATCATGCAAATAATTGGCCCCTGGTCGATGGCCAGGGTAGAGTTTGCCCACCAGCCTGCTGTTACATCAAAAGCATCGTAAAAGCCATAATCTCCCCATAGACGATCACCAAGAAAATAGTAATCCGTTTTCAATGCGTTCAACGATTGTGTGGGTGTATAGGCAATAGAAGAAATGGCAGCTGTAGGTGTGATCACTCCAAGGTCATTGGTTGGAGAGTGTGCATTATATCCCCATGGATTGTCGGAAGCAGTCAACCCCCAGACCGCGGAACTATAACCCGGATATTTTTTAGGATTTGCAATACAATAGTTCCAATTTATCAGAGATTGATTCACATTTTGTTCCCAATAATCAGCATATTGGTCTTTGAGGCGCCGGGGATCAAGTCCCATAAATGAATATTGGGTAAAAAACAAAGGTCCTCCATAGTCTGCTCCTAAAGGTAAGAGATATCCATAATAGCTTCTTCCGTTTCTTATTCCTCCGTTATTTGCATATCCGTTCGTATAGACATCCGCTGTAATGGAATGTGTCGGAGAAGAAGCGGCTATGAGGTATGTGATCAGTGTCTCGTTGTAGCCCTGAATTTTAAGGTTGTACCCAAAATCAGGCGACCATCCCCAGTAGAGTGTTTTTTCACCATTTGTAAACCAATCAAATTCGATAGAATTATATAATTTATTGATTCGATCGATTTCTGTTTTCTCTATTGGTACGGTGGGATCAAGGTATTGTCTCATGCAAAGCAGACCCTGGATCATAAAGGAGGTTTCCACGATGTCTCCTCCGTTGTCTTTTGCACTAAACGGCTGCGTTTTTCCCGTTACGCCGTTTAACCAGTGTGGCCAGACACCACGAAAACGATCGCAAGTTTCTAAAAAGCCAAGGATTTTCTTTAACCGGGTAATGCCATCCGTCCTTGAAATGAATCCTCTTTCTATGGCCACAATCATGGCCATAATGCCAAATCCTGAGCCTCCCGTGGTAACGATATCGCCCGAAGAATTCCGTTCACGCGCCATACCGCACGAAGGATGGCCAAAATCCCAGAAATATTTAAAGGTTTGTCGCTGTATCAGTGTTAAAAGATCATCATCCGATATCTTTGTGTATTGATAGGTGGTATCGATCGCTGTATAAAAATCAGAAGAAAAACCTCCGAAGGAAAACCCTCCAGCCGAGGTCAACGCAGAGGAAATGGAAAATGAATACCTGACAAGACCTTTTGCCTTTACGGTATTGTTAACCAGAAGTGTTTTGTTGTCGTTAGATAGAGTAAAGGATAAGAGAGGTCCTGTGAATGAAAATAACGATTTGTAATTGGCGGGATCCAGGGCCTGGGAAAAGTTTATCCTTATGTTGATTTTTTTAGGGTCAATGTTTTGTAACGGGGAAGTTGACATAGTTTTTCCATTGAGACTGATTGAATCAATCACCATAGAACCTGCAAGAGTTGTAAACTTAAATTGGATTCCTGGAAAAGTCTCCCCGTTCAAACCTCGTAACGCGGAGGAAATTGCCAGGGTATAATCGGTGGAATACTGCAGGCTGGCTGTTGTAGTCAAGGTGAGAGCAGTGGAATTGTTTATCGAAGCATAGGAATAAGCAATCGCGGTCCCTTTAAAATTTTGAAGGGTAATCCCCTTAATAATGGAATTGGTATCCACCGCACCAGCGAACGCAATCTGAAAGGGTTGATCATTGGGTACGTTATTTATTGTGCTATTGACGTTCAGAGTGGAAGTACCAATCTTAACGCTTATTAGCTGGATCATTCCCCCATTCTTATTCTGGGGGGAATCTTTCCCACATGACAGGATACCTAAGAAAAATATGAAATAAGAGAGCGGGGATATTTTATATTTCATAACCACAAGATAATGAATAAAAAGAAAAGGAAGGACCGCGTTGCCCTCCCTTTTCACCTGATTGGAAAATTAATTATGGTTTTCCTGAGTTGTACATGAGTGTGATCAGAGCAGGTGTCAACGCCGAATGATAGATGGCAACATCATCCAGAAGACCCTTAAAATGGTTATTTCCAGGAACCGAATAGTCGGCCCATCCATCTGAAATAGTAGGACTAACTTTATCCTGGATAAAGCCAAAGACCAATGAGTTATTGGCAGCGTTTCCTGCAAATTTCAATCCTGTTGCGTTTAGTAATGGAGTTGGATATAAATTAAAGTCCTGAGCCTTCATTTGCAGACCATTGATATAGAGGGTACCGATCTTGGTAGTATGGTCATAAGTGCACACAATATGAGCCCATTGCTGAGCTAACAGACCATTTACACCTGTTCCGCTATTTGCAACCAGATTTTTGCTGAAGGTCCATCCCTGCCATCCACCGTTGTCCTTGGTATCACCAACACCATCAAACCACAAATCTTGTGAGGTATTTCCGCCAGTGTAGCTGTATTGTGCGGCCAATTTGCACTGTCCTATCTGGGCTCTATTGCCAACGCCATATACATTGCTATTGTACTCGAACTGGAACCCATTCCATCCGGCCAGTCCCATGACAAACTGATCACGCTTTGCAGTAGTGTCATCTTTCATCCAGAAACTTAAAGAGAAGTCGGCAGAATTTTCAAGTACATCCCCATTAGGAATTTCAATCAGAGAGGTGGTTCCGTTAAAGCTTGCAGCCTGACCGGAGGCTGCATTACGACCCGTTACATAGGTAATGCCGATGACCCCACTTGCTGAAGCGTTATAGGCTCCAGTCTGGTCATTGGCGTTTCCGTCAAAGTTCCAGTAGGCGAATACACCTGCCGGAAGGAATGAACCCATGGTAGTAAACGAACGGTTGATTGCTGTGAGCGTCTGACCATCGGAAGCTTTTAACCCTGTTGTGATGGCAAGTTTATAAAGCGCCCCATTGGCCAGGTTGGTGGTAGGAGTGATGGTAACAACTTTCCCGGAGGCCGAAATGGTCAAAGGAATGGAAACAGCATCATAATCCTCAGTAAGGGTAATGTTACTGGCTGTCGCGGACGCCATATCAACATCCGTGGTAAAAGTGGCAGTAATGGCGGGTTTAACAGGCACGTTCGTGGGAGCTGTGGCGGCATTTAAATCAATAGTACCAACCATCAATGTTCCCAGACTAAGTGGAGCAGGATTACTTTTCTTACAACTATCTATTGCGACGATAGCTGTCATCATCATTAAAACACTGAGAATAAGGATTTTTCTTTTCATAATTGTCAATTATTTAATTATACATATCGAATGGGATTGAATTATATTAATAATCAGGGTTTTGTGTTAATGATCCCTGTGAAATATCGATTTCACTCTGGTGGATGGGCAACAATTCATGTTTGCCAGGGACAAATCCCAAGGGTCCCAGGACTGTGGCCGCCTTACCGGTTCGAACCAGATCCCAGAACCGTTCTCCCTCCAGAGCAAGTTCATGTCGTCGTTCAAGCAATATTTTATCCCTGAGTAAATTTTTATCTGTGATAGTAACATCTGGCAAGATTAAAATGTTTCCTCCTCTGGCTCTTTTTCTAACCTGGTTCAGATAGGTCAATGCATCTGTCTGTTTCCCATTTTCGTTCAGTGCTTCAGCGGCCATCAACAATACATCGGCATATCGAATCAACCTTCTATGATGCGCCCATTGCGTGGGGGTATCGTTTCCAGGGGTCCATACTTTTCGATTATAACATTGAATATTGATGGTATCGCCATTTTGATTAAGTGTAATAACCGGATCGTTGGCTGGATCAGGATCGCCCTTGATAAACACGCCATCTATAGTATCACCCAGATCGATGATCGTACCTTTCAGACGAGTGTCCCCCGGTTCAAAGGACTTTCTTAAATCGATGGAAGGGCGGTTGAATCCCCACCCCCGGTTAGGCGAACCCCTTACTCCCTGCGTGTTAGCATATTGGGCTCCTCCCCCATTATAATCTTCTACTCCAAGAGCACCCACTTCAAAAATAGATTCGACCCCGTTATTACCGTTCACTCCGTTAGCGTCTATGAACCAGGGTTCCAGAGAATATTCATTGGATTGGATGACTTTCAGGGCGTATTTTTCCGCATTTACAAAATCCTTTTGAAAAAGGTAAACTTTTGCCAGTAAGGCTTCCGCGGCACCGGCTGTTGCTCTTCCCTTATCAGAGGATATAAGTTCACTTTTTTTTGTAAGATGGGTCTCTGCATATTGCAAATCTGAGACGATGAGACTGTAGATTTCTTTGCTATTGGCCCTGCCAAGATGCAAGGGTGGAATTGATGCGGTCACTTTGGGTACGCCGCCCCATGCGCGTACCAGATCGAAATAGAATAGTCCCCGCATGAATCTTGCCTCACCTAGGTATCGGTTTCTTAAAGTTGTATCCATCGATATGTCTGGTACCTTTTCTATGACGACATTAGCCCATTTGATTCCCTGGTATAGAGTGGCCCACCAGCGGTCGAGTCCATCACCGGTTGTGTTGAACGTGAAGTTATCATAGGCTCCTACAGTTGCCAGTTGGTCATTCTTATTACTTCCCTTATAGGCATCGTCCGACATGATATCCAGAATAGGGTATCCACCCGAATTATAGTACCAGTTTCTCACAGCAGCATATACAGCAGTTGTTGCCAGCAAAGCATCAGAAGAAGAAACGGGAAAAGAAGCTTCTATTAATTGTCCCTGTGGATCAGTCTTTAAAAAGTCGGTACATCCTGTAAGTAGAATGATAACAGAGAAAAAAAGTATAATTCTTGTTTTCATGACATTCAGAATGTTAGATTAATACCAAAGGAATAAACCGAACTGACCGGATACGTTCCAAAATCAATATTGTTGGAAATAACGTTGGAACCTCCAATTTCGGGCGTGTAACCCGTAAACCTGGAAATAGTATATATATTAGATCCTTTAACATAGAATCTCAATTGACTGATAGCTATTTTATTGGTAATACTGGATGGAAGGGTAAAGCCCAGGGTTACATTTCGCAGCCTGGTAAACGATCCGTCCTGAACAAATTTATCGGAGGGCAAGTAATTGTTTCCGCCATAGGTGGCTCTTGGTTCCGAATTACTTGTACCAGGGCCTGTCCATGCACCTAAAACATGTTTTTCCCAGTTGTAGGGATCAGGTCTGACAATTTCTTTGGCATTGAATATTTTATTACCGTATACACCCTGGATATCTATGGAAAGATCGAATCCTTTATAATCAGCCCCGATATTGAACCCCAGAGTATACTTGGGAATAGGTGATCCTAAATAGGTTCGGTCATTCCCGTCAATCTTTCCGTCATTGTTGACATCAACCAGCCGTAAGTCGCCGGGAACTGCAGTTGACAGATGGGGATTTGCATTAAGTTCGTCTGTACTCTGAAACACTCCATTGGTTTTGTATCCATAGAAAGCACCGATAGGCAGCCCCACCCTGCTTTGGGTTACAGGAATCCCGCTGGAAAGGAATCCACCATACAAGATAGAATCGATTCCGCTGCTTCCTCCTACTTTCAAAACTCTGTTCCGGATAGACGAACCTAAAATAGAAACTGAGTACCCCACTTGTCCGATTTTGTCTTTCCATGTTAATTTGCCCTCAAAGCCTGTGTTTTTAACCGAGGCAGCGTTGAAAGATTCTTGGGCGCCTTGACCATTTCCAAGGTAATCGGGGGTCGATAATGCGATCAGAATATCTTTAGTTAGACGGTTATAATAGTCGAATTCTCCTGTTAGTTTGTTTTTAATCAGACCAATTTCAAGTCCGGCGTCAGTCTGAGTGGTGCTTTCCCATTTCAGGTTTGGGTTACCGGAAACAGAGTATGTGATGGCTGAATTTGCTGATGCAGGGTTTCCCAGAACTGTTACAAGATTCTGAGTAATTGAATACTGGCTAAGATATCCTATTTTATCATTACCTGTCATTCCCCAGCTTCCACGCACCTTTAAATTCGAAATTAATGGAAATTTCTCCATAAAATGTTCTCTTGAAACAACCCAGCCTGCAGCAAATGATGGGAAATTTCCATACCTGTTGGTGGAACTGAATTTGGATGATCCGTCCCGGCGAAATGTTGCTGTTAAAATATATTTTGAATTGTATGTATAGTTAGCCCTGAAAAGGTATGAGACCATAGAAAAATTTAGATTGGCATCTACCCCATTGGAAATGCTGTTAAGAGTATTTACTCCATTAGTAGGATCGTATATATAACTTTGGTTGAGATACCAGAAATCCGGGGAGGTCCGGATTATATTTTTCCCTGTAACTGAGAAATTCTCCGAGGAAGTCTTCTGCATGGTATAACCTGCAACGACATCAAGGAAATGAAGACCTGATTGCTTACTAAAAGAAAGGGTATTTTCCCAGAGCCAGGCTATGCTGTGGCTGTTTCCCTTGTTAAGTGTGTTCAGAAGGTTTTGTTGCTGCGGGGAAACGAAATATGCAGGCGTAAAGCTGGTTGCCTGATTATAGCCGGCATCAATACCGTAACTTGTTTTAACCTTAAAGCTTTTCAGTATCGTTGCCTCGGCAAAAATATTGCCTACACCGCGAACCCCTTTGTTATAATCATTGGAATATGCCAGATCGGCCAGGGGATTTCCCACATTAAGAACTTCTGCAAAACCTCCATCCTGATTATATGGGACCAGATCGGGTCGGGCTCTATAGGCTGAATAGGTTACATTGGGTGCATTTTGCTGCTTATAGGGAGTGATGCTCAGAAAATTACTTACCTTAATATTTTTTGTTAAGAAATAAGTATTATTCAATTTGAATGTGACCCTCTCATAGTTTGATTTATCTACTATTCCATCCTGTTTGAAATAACCCAAACTTACATAATACTGGGTTAAGTCTGTAGCGCCGGAAGCAGACAACTGGTGGCTCTGAATTGAGGCTGGATGAAAAACAAGCGACTGCCAGTTTGTGTTTGGAACCAGATCAACATTATTATAGGTGGGTGTAATTTCATTAACCACAGTAGCATAATCCCTGCCCGAGAGCAAATCAATTTTCTTTTGCAATATCTGCCTGCTGTATTCTCCTGAATAATTAAAGGTGGCTTTCCCCTGTCCTTTTTGTCCCGTTTTGGTGGTCACCAGGATGACACCGTTGGCTCCCCGGGAACCATAGATGGCCGTGGCTGAGGCATCTTTGAGAATATTCATGGACTCAATATCCTGTGAGTTAAGAAAGGAAATGTTATCCAGGATGATTCCATCAACTACAAAGATGGGAGCGCTATTGTTAAAGGTACCCACTCCACGGATAAGAATTGAAGGAATAGCTCCGGGTGCTCCGGAGGAACTGGTCACTTGAACGCCGGCTACTTTTCCCTGCAATCCCTGTTCAGGGTTCAAGGATGTGATTTTCGTAAGATCAACTGATTTTATAGAGGCAACGGATCCGGTCAGATCACTTTTTTTAACAGTTCCATAACCAATCACAACTACCTCGTTAAGTTCCTTTGATTCTTCGAGCATCTTTACGTTTATGGTCGTTCTGTCGGAAACAGGAATCTTCTGAGTCGCCATGCCTAACATGGAGAATACCAACGTGTCATTTGAAGAAGCAACAATGATGAAGCCGCCATCAATTTCGCTGAAAGTGCCTCGTAATGTATTTTTAACCTGTACTGATGCACCAGCAACCGGAACATTCTTATCATCCGTGATCTTCCCTTTAACTGATTGTTGAGAAAACACAGGCAAAAGAATAACCTGTGAAATAAAAAACAGGACTAATTTTTTCATAAGTCAGATCCATTTTTATCAAAGATAAATAAATAACAACTTCTGAGGGAATAAGTTGAAGTAAATTTCACTTTCTCAATGAAAAATTCTTATTTTGTCTGACAATGGATAATAATCTGATTATCAATTCCTTTTAAAAAAGTAATTTATATCCGGCTTTTTGGAAAAATCTTCAATGGAGAATCCTGGCAAAGCTTAAATGAACCCTTCGGGTCATATTTATTTTGCAGGAAGAAGGGGATTACGACCTCACTTCGTTCGGTCGTGATCCCTGTGGGGAAATAAAAAAGCCCCGCTGACGCGGGGTTCATTTAAGCTTTGCGGAGAGAGGGGGATTCGAACCCCCGGTACAGTTTCCCATACGGCAGTTTAGCAAACTGCTGGTTTAAACCACTCACCCATCTCTCCAAAATCGTGTGCCCCGATTTACGGAGCGCGACAAAAGTAGGAAAACAAGCATAAAGTGCAAAATAAATCAGAAATTTATTTTAACTCTCCAAATACACCGGTAATCAGCTTAAAATTTTCAAGAGTCTCCTCATCAAAATCAGTGGCTTTAATCTTTCCCTCTTTTACATTTGAAAGGAATCTGCTTAAGATGAAATTCCGGGGAAGTTCCTTCTCCCTGATATATACTGAATTCGGTACGGTGATTCCCTCTCTTGATTGCAATAGATGGTTCTTGAAATCAAGAGTCGATAAAAGATCTTCGGAGTTTAAAAAATTCTCCGGCATTCTGATAATAAGTTCAGTTTTATTATTAGTATCAGTTTTGAAAACTGAATTTTTCAAAAGTTCAGCTATTTGTATCTCATCATCATTCTCAAAAAGAAGGACTGAAAAATCCAAACCCCATCCCATCATAATGTTACACAATAATGGAATGGAAGAGACATTAGTTGAAGGTATTACACAAACTTTACCTGTAAATCCCATTAAAAGAATAATCGCATTAAGCATGTAGAACGATCCGGTATCATTTACAATAAGGTTAAATCTCTTTGAAGAGAATTCTTCACCTCCCATTGGGTTACCAAGAATGCTTTGCAGTGGAGTGAGTGTATCGGGCGAAGCCAGAGATAACTGCAAAGGATCTAATATCCGTGAAGCGCTTCTCCGGCTATCAAGATCATCCCTCTGAACAGCCAGAACCCTGTGTAATTTGTTGATCTCGACAAGATGTGGGGAATGGGTAGTATAAATGATCTGGATTTTATCCTTAATTTTTTCAAAGACTTTCAGAACATCCTCCTGTGCTCTGGCATGAAGGCTCACACCTGGCTCATCAACCAGAAGTACTATCTGCTTGTCCCTTATATTGGCCGAAGCCATTAGCTCCATATAAAATGATAAGAACCATCTGACACCCCTGCTTCTTTGCTTAGGATAGAGCCGTTCTCCTTCATCCTTAATCCAGAATTCAAGATACGGTTTACCGGCTTTACCTTCATAAGAAGCATTGTAGTGGTCGAGTTCAAACTGTATTTGAATTTTATTATTTCTTCCAATTGACTGCTGCCAGAAATCATGGAAATTATGTGTAAGGGTATGATTAAGATTTTCAATTTTCTGTTTCAGGATTCGACTCGACGGTTGTTGGAAAAAAGAATAATCGACCTGAGCCAGAGAAAGGAAATTTCTGGCAGCTTTGTAACCTTCAACATTCACATTGCCGCTTATTATATCTTCCATGTCAATCCTGTTTGGCAATAGGCTCCCAAAGTCTTCAAACAACTCAAAGACAGGACTGTAATCAAAATATTTTTTACCTAAAATAGCGCTATTTAAATGTGACCTATAGGATTGAATGACCTCTTCAACCATTTTCTCTGCCTCTTCCTCAGTGCTGCCGTCGATTATATACCCTGAAAACGCTATATGACTTTCAATCTCTGCCATCCTGATTTCACGATCAGATCTTGTTTTTCTGAAATCATACAGAACTTCTTTCCATTCATAGTCTTCTTCATCTTCGACAGGTCGCATCAGAAGAGTCATCTTCTGATGACGTTCTTCCAATTTAACTGAAATATTCTTAAGATGATTGTCAGCCTGGGTACATTTTTCCTCAAGTTTTTTCCACTTTTCACCAGCTCTTTTAATCAATTGTTTCTTCAGAAGAATTTCATTTATCTCTTCCTTTTGTTTCTTAATTTCATTTAGTTTATTTTTCAGCCCCGGGAAGTGACTATTTTTCTGATTCCCCACTTCTGCAGGTTTCTTCCAGAATAACCAGAACCCGGATTTTGCCCCTTCATTCTCTGAAAGTTTCGACCTTATATCAGACTCTTCTTCGATAAGTCCGGAGAATGTTGTTTCCAGATCCCTGATAGATATCATCTCTTCATCCAACTTTATGGTAACGTCATTCAGATATATTCTCCAGGCATCTTCAAGTGAATCGAGGTACTGACTTATTTCTCCACTGACATTGATAACTGATGAAAGATCGGCAATCCAACTCCTGGTAAGCTCAAGCTGTGTCAGACCTGAAAGTAATTCTTTCAATTCTGTACCTGGATTATCGGTAATATTAATCAGCCACCCTTTAGGAATCGTAAAACGGCAGCTAACCTCAGGCAGGGAAAGGTCACTTCGTAGTACGTCTTCAGAGATAATTCCGGAATAAAAAACTTTTAAACTCTCCAGAACTGATGTTTTTCCCGATTCATTCTGACCGATCAGGCATGTAATATTATCAGGAGAAATATTCTGCCACCCTGTATCAACAATTGATCTGAAATTCCTTATTCTGAAAGCTTTAAGCTTCATCATAATAATAATAATTATAATTGAAAACCAACAATCAGGACGTCATCGGTCTGCTGTGTATTTCCTTTCCATTCGTTAAACGCACATTCAAGGCGTTGTTTTTGCTGCTCCATAGGAAGCTCTTCAAATGAGTGAATTATCCTTTTGAAATGTTTGTATTTAAATTTCTTATCCGTTATTTCTCCAAACTGATCGGAGAAACCATCTGAAAACAGATAAAAGGAATCACCGGGTTTTGTCTCAATGCAAAGATTTGTAAATGAAGCTTCCCTTATTGGTGCAACACCTAAGGTCATCTTATCCGGTTTGAATTCAGATAATTCCCCGTTTCTTATCATAATCAGAGGCCTGTTTGCCCCGGAATACTGCAATTTTCCAGTAGGACAGTCGATAATACATATCCCAATATCAATACTGTCCTGAGCATCACGATAGTCACCTGTCTGGTGAAGAGCCTTCATAATTTTCTCCCGCATCAGGTTAAGTATTCTATTGGCATTCAAATTCACATCCGATTGCATTATCTCATTCAGAAAACTTATTCCAAGAATACTCATAAGCGCTCCGGGTACACCATGTCCGGTACAATCTCCCGCGGCAATACACATTTTCTGCCTGGTACAATAAGCATAATAGAAATCGCCACTTACAATGTCGCGTGGAAGAAAAAGAATAAAATAATCTTTTAGCATTCCTTTTAGCATTGCCGGATTAGGCATTAATGCATGTTGTATCATCTTGGCATAACGCAGGCTGGCAATATGATCTTTCATTTCCTTATCAGGGAGCAATGAAAGCAGGCCCGGGTTATCTTGTTTTTCGACGCTCATACGCGTATATAATTAATACGAACAATAAATATACATTATTTTTAAGCCTATTACACCTGCTCAGGTACATTTTAACGTCCTCTCCTTTTCAGAAGGACGACATTTTCGACGTGATGAGTATGTGGGAACATATCCACAGGTTGTACTGCCGCAATATAGTAACTATCCGAAAGCAACTGTATATCACGCGATTGAGTAGATGGATTACAACTTATATAGACAATTTTTTCTGGTGCAGCGCCTGCAATTATTTTAACCACTTCTTCATGCATACCTGCTCTGGGTGGATCAGTAATTATAACATCCGGTTTCCCATGTGTTTTAAAAAACGATTCAGAAAGTATATCTTTCATGTCGCCGGCAAAGAAGCAACTATTACGAATACCATTAATTTCCGAATTAATTTTTGCATCCTCTACTGCTTCAGCAACATACTCAATACCGACCACCTTGCCGGCATAAGCTGCAATATAATTTGCAATAGTTCCGGTTCCGGTATAAAGATCATACACGGTTTCTTTCCCTGAAAGTCCTGCAAAATCTTTGGCAACACGATAAAGTTCGAGCGCCTGCCTGGTATTGGTCTGATAAAAAGACTTTGGTCCGATTCTGAACCTAAGTCCTTCCATCTCTTCAACTAAGTGATCCTCTCCTTTATAAAGTATGGGATTCTGATCATTCAGAGAATCGTTCCTTTTTGAATTAATAACAAACATCAGGGATGTGATCTGAGGAAATTCTGAAGAAAGGAAATCAAGCAACCCATTTCTTTTTTCAACATCATCATAGAAGAAGACCACAATGACCATTACTTTACCTTCAAGAGAATTTCGGATCACAATATTTCTAAGAAATCCTTTCTGCTCCCGCAGGTCAAAAAATTGCAGGTCATTCTTATGCGCATATTGCCTGACTGCATTTTTTATTGAATTTGAAGGTTCAGGCTGAAGATGGCACTCTTTAATATCAAGAACTTTGTCAAACAGGCCTGGAATATGAAATCCGAGAGCATCTTCTTTTTCAAATTTTTTATCTGAAACAACCTCCTCCTTAGTAAGCCATCGTTTGTCAGAAAAAGTGTATTCCAGTTTATTTCTGTACAGGTATATCTCAGACGATCCTATAATAGGTTTTATATCAGGCAGATCGGTCTTCCCGATCCTTGTCAGGTTATCCCTGACCTGTTTTTCTTTATACTGAAGTTGGAGTTTGTATGGCAGGTGTTGCCACTTGCAACCGCCACATATTCCGAAATGGATACATCGGGGCTCAATCCTGTCAGGCGAGTATTCATGAAACTTTATAACTCTGCCTTCGAGATATTTCTTCCTTTTCTTAATAACCTTTATATCAACCACATCTCCGGGTATGAGCATTGGCACAAATACCACGAGATTATCGACCCGCGCCAGTGCATTTCCTTCAGCGCCGATATCTGTTATTCTAACCTTTTCCAATAAAGGGAGTTCTTTTTTTCTTCCCACTTTCCTAACCTTTCATTTATTAAAATGACACTCTCTTAATAGGCGCAAATGTAAGTGTTCCTGAGAGAATTTCTCTTCACTATGCTTCTCTTTTCATGGCTGCCATACTTTTCCTATATTTGCAGACATTTAAATTTTTATATGGTTTCGGTTCAGGATATCTCAGTTTCATTTGGCAGTTTCGATTTATTAACTAATATCTCCTTCCTGATTAATGATCAGGACAGGATTGGTCTGGCCGGGAAGAATGGTGCAGGAAAATCAACCTTACTCAAAATTATTTCGGGTCATCAGAGCCCGGGTTCGGGTCAGATTGATATGTCGAAAGATGTTTCTATAGGTTACCTCCCTCAGCAGATGAAAGTTGATGACACAACAACTGTAATAAATGAAACAATAACAGCATTTTCTGAACTAATCGGACTCTCTGAGGAAATAGAATACTGCAGTTCTGAGATTGCAAGAAGAGAAGATTATGAATCATCTGAATATCTCAAACTTTGCGATCATCTTACTGTAGTTGAGGAGAGGTACAGGATGTTGGGAGGGACAAACTATATGGCAGAAGCTGAAGTGACTCTCCTTGGGTTGGGTTTTGAACGAAAAGATTTTGACAGACCAACCAGCGAGTTAAGTGGTGGCTGGAGGATGCGTATTGAACTGGCCAAGATCCTCCTGAGAAAGCCTTCTCTGTTTCTTCTTGATGAGCCTACTAACCATCTTGATATTGAATCAATCCAATGGCTTGAATCATTTCTCTCAGTTTATTCCGGTGCGGTAGTTCTTGTATCTCATGACCGTGCATTTCTTGATGCTGTAACAAGGAGGACAATTGAAATCTCCCTTGGTAAAATTTACGACTACAAAGCTTCCTGGTCGAAATATCTTGTACTGAGAGAGGAAAGAAGAGAACAACAGATCGCCTCATACAGGAATCAGCAGAAGATGATTGAAGACACTGAATTGTTTATTGAGCGGTTCAGGTATAAAGCTACAAAAGCCGTTCAGGTTCAGTCGAAGATTAAACAGCTGGCTAAGGTTGAAAGACTTGAAGTTGATGAAGAAGATAAAAGTGCCATAAACCTTAGATTTCCTCCAGCTCCGCGGTCTGGAACAGTTGTTGTGGAAGCAGGCGGACTATCAAAAAAATACGGATCCGTGACCGTTCTTAACAAGATTGATTTCAAAATATCGAGAGGAGAAAAAGTTGCATTCGTTGGCCGTAACGGAGAAGGAAAAACCACTCTGTCAAAGATTATTAATGGAGAACTCGATTGGGTTGGTAATCTTACAATAGGTCATAATGTTAAAATAGGATATTTTGCTCAGAATCAGGATGTACTGCTCGATGAAAATAGAACTGTCCTCCAGACTATTGATGATATTGCAAAAGGCGATATAAGAACAAAGATCCGTAATATGCTTGGAGCATTCTTATTCAGGGGAGATGATGTCGAGAAAAAGGTTAAAGTCCTGTCCGGAGGTGAAAGGGCAAGGCTCGCTCTGGTAAAACTTCTCCTTGACCCAAGTAATCTTCTCGTTCTTGACGAGCCGACAAATCATCTTGATATGCGTTCAAAGGATATCCTGAAACAGGCTCTTATAAGATATGATGGCACACTAATTGTGGTATCTCACGACAGAGATTTTCTGGATGGGATTGTAGATAAAGTATTTGAATTCAAACATAATAAGATTAAGGAAAATATAGGTGGCATCTATGATTTTCTCAGGAAGAAAAAGATTGAAAATTTAAAAGATATTGAGAGAAAAGATAAAATCAAAAACGAGTCCGTACAGGAAAATGTATCATCCAACAAACAGAAATACCTCAATAAAAAGGAGTTTGAACGTAATCTGAGAAAGATGAGAAAGAGACTAGAGGAATCCGAAAAAGCTATAGAGAAGATAGAAGCTGAAATAATTGCAGTTGATAAATCATTCATGGAGCCGGGAAATTCTTCAGAAGAACATGAAATTGATTACAAAAAATATCAGGATCTCAAGGAACGACTTAACGAGGAGATGAATAGCTGGGCTCAGTATAGCCAGGAGGTTGAAGAATTTTTAAAAAATAACGATTAAAAATGAATCTGCTTCAGTTTGAAAAAGAATACAGGGTTCATGTTTATGAAACAGGGCCTGATGGAAAGCTTAATTTATATTCCCTTTTTAATTATATGCAGGATATTGCATCCGATCACGCTATTAAACTTGGATTCGGCCGGGACGACCTGATGCGAGATAACCGTTTCTGGGTTCTTTCAAGGATTTATGCTGAAATAAATAAATGGCCATTATGGGCAGACTCAATAATTCTGAAGACATGGCCAAACGGGACAGATAAATTATTTGCCCTCAGAAATTATGAAGTCAGATATTCAGATGGAAGACACATTGCATCAGGTTCATCATCGTGGTTAATTCTTGATCGTACCACAAAAAAAGTCCAGAGACCTGATTCTATCCTTTCGCAATACAACCCCAATCTGCATACTGAAAATTCTTCCATCCGATACGCTGCAAAAATTGATGCTGCCGCAGAAAATGGCCGTCTGACTCCACTTTTCAGAATTAAAGTAAGCGATCTTGATGTAAATCTACATACTAACAACGTCAGGTATCTTAAATGGGTGAGTGACAGCTACGATCTCGATTTTGTAATGAATAATAATCCTCAATCTGCTGAAATTAATTATCTTGCAGAGTCCAGGTTTGATGAAGAGATAATGATAAGAACATCTTTTGAAAATGAAAATGGCACTTTCCATAACCATTCGATATTCAGAATTAATGATAATAAGGAACTTTGCAGGATTAGAATTGAATGGAAAAAAGGTAACAAATAATATATTAATTTTGTACATGATCAAAAGTATTTCAAACAGGGCCATTTGTTTACTGATATCCGGTATTCTTCTTGCCTCTGTTATCAGTTCATGTAAAACTACGCAACAGGCAGTTGACTACAAAGATCTGTCCTATTTGTATAATCCCACAAAAAGTCCGATTAATCCAAAATTTATTGTTGTTAATCAGACAGATGAATCATCGGTATTGTCTGTCAGGTTTTCCATCAACGATCTTTTTTTCTCTGAAGCTAATCCCCAGGGCGTTCCGACTGCTGCGGTACTACTTACAGTTAAACTTTATAGTATAAGCCAGGGTAAAACACTTGCTGATACAGCTGTATTAAACTTAAGCATTGTGAAAGTTACCGGTAAGCAGGAATATATTTTTAGTATACCTCTGAAAGTAGAAAAGAGTGCTGAGTACCTTGCTGAGATAAAGATTCTCGACAGGCTCCGACTTATAGTAGCACAGGATTTCGTTCAATTTAATACACTTTCGTATAACAACAGATACAATTTCAGAGTTCAGGGTCATATAGATAAAAATGAACTTTTCAGCCCTGTGTTAAGAATTGATGAATATGTCAACCTGGTTTATACCCGCGGGCATGTTGACAGTCTGTTTATCTCATTTTACAAGCCATTCATCGAAGTACCTGATCCTCCATCTATGCTTCTCCCTGAAAAGACACTTGATTATGAGCCAACTCGGGTAGTGGCAATCCCATATTCCGATACATTACCAATTATGTTCCCGAGAGAAGGAATATATCTCTGCTCGGTCGACAGGAGTATTAAGGATGGATTCACATTTTTAAATTTAGGTGCTACATATCCGAAGCTGACTACACCTGAGGTTATGATAGCGCCTTTGTCTTACCTGGCATCCGTGGATGAAATGACTGAATTAAGGTCTGCCGTGAAACCAAAAGCAGCTCTTGATGCATTCTGGATTAAATGTGGAGGTAATGTTGATAAAGCCCGGGAACTAATCCGGATCTATTATACGAGGACACTATATTCAAATTACTATTTTACCTCATACAAAGAAGGATGGCGAAGTGAAAGAGGTATGATCTATATTATCTACGGACCGCCTGACAAAGTCTATAAAACATCTGAAGGAGAGAGCTGGGGTTATAAGAAACCTGTGATAAAATCCAGATGGGGCGGCAGATTCACAGTAACTGATTCATATCTTTTCTTCAACTTTAAAAAAAGAAAAAACAACTTCTCCGATAATGATTTTTACCTGAGCCGAAGTGAAACTCTTGTAACTTTCTGGGACAAGGCAATTGCCAGCTGGAGAAAAGGAATCGTTTTCCGGCTCGATAATCCGAAAGATTATTAAACAGGAACTTTAATGCTTAACAAAATTGTTAACATTTGTTGTTTCTTTTTCTCAATAATCAGAAACCTTTAAATCAAAAATTCGATTGAAATAATATAATTTATGCAGAAAGAAACAGATTGTATTTTTGGATTGCATGCTGTAATAGAGGCGATTAAAGCGGGAAAACAGATCGATCGGTTACTGGTAAAACAGGGGCTTCAGGGATCACTGTACCATGAATTAATGACAGAGGTCAAAGCTCATAACATTGTATATCAGATTGTCCCCGTTGAGCGAATAGAACTTGTAACCAGGAAAAACCATCAGGGTGTACTGGCATGGCTATCAATGATTGAATATCAATACATTGCCAACCTGCTGCCTATGGTTTTCGAAAAAGGTGAAGATCCTCTGATTATAGCGCTTGATGGAGTCTCGGATGTAAGGAATTTTGGCGCTATTGTCCGAACTGCAGAATGTCTGGGAGCACATGCTATAATTATTCCCGAAAAAGGTTCAGCCCGGATAACTGCCGATGCAGTTAAAACATCAGCAGGAGCGTTGCATTCATTCCCAGTTTGCAGGGAAAAAAGTATTGTCCGTTCCATAGAGTATCTTAAAGAATCGGGACTCAAGGTGTTCTGCGCTGGTGAAAAGTCCGGTGAGTCAGCCTCAGAAGTGGGATTAACCGGACCGTCAGTATTAATTCTTGGATCTGAGGATAAAGGCATAAGTCGTGAGCTCATTGCTTTATCTGATCATCAGCTAAAAATACCAATGACAGGCACAATAGGTTCACTTAATGTATCGGTAGCAGCCGGTATTCTTCTTTATGAGATAGTAAGACAGAGGTCACTTTGTATTATTCGATAATACTTCTTATCCTCTGATCAAGCATCTGCTGATCTGCATTAAATGAAGCCAGCCCTGCCAGAGTTAGTAATGTATCCGGGGCAATTTTGCCTTCACTTATCTTTTTCTCCCATCTTGAGTGAAGGGGTATTTTTCCATCAGAAGCAATAAAACCTTTCTCCTCTTTTGTAAGGGATGGAAACATATCTTCACAACCTTCATCATAAGCTATGTGAATCAATTCTGAACCAGTTGCTGGTAATTTTACCGCTAATCTATCTCCCAGCTTAATCACTTTATTATCAACTTCCCAGAATTTCTCAATATGAGCATCTTTTGCATTGTCAAATATATTTACGTCATAATTTTCATGAATCCGTGATGAGAATTTTCCGCTTAATTCTTTTCGTCCGGCAGCTGCTACCTTTGGAGGCATAGTAAATACATCGGTTCCCGCCAGTAGTTCAAGTTGATTATAACTTCTCAAACTTGCTGCTATCTGTTTTGTCTGCCACGGATTCTCTGCTGACAGACCAGTAACCCAGTTCTGCGATGAGATAACTGCCTTCTCTCCGGCTCCTGAACCATCACCAAGTTTGTTGTTGATTATATAGGCGCCGATTCTACCGAGGAATACATTCACGTAATCGGGTCTTGAAACTTTTGTAACAAGTACATTTTCGCGGGCGCTGAATCCAAGAGTGAAATTGATTTTTACTCCTGAATCCTTAAGAAGTCTTGCTCCTATCAATCCTTCGGCAGTAAATGGAACTTTTACTATAAACTGTTCCGGACAAATATCGTGAAATCTTTTGCCATAAGATTGAATTGCTTTTATATCATGAGCAGTATCGGTGTGAAGTTCGACACTCACATATCCTCCAAACTTTAAAGCCAGCCGCAGGGCATGCCGGGCATTTAAAATAAATGCAATCTCTTTAACCCTATCGTCCGGTGACAGATCTCTTACAACACCTTTAGCTTCGGAAATAAATACATCATATATTCCCTTTTGTATCTCATTGTTCAACAAGGAATTATTCGTTGTTAAAGCAGCCATTTCAGACGACCAGTTTGCTTCGGCTTCGTCCATATCCCCTGTATCAAGCCAGAGTTCTGTACCGGTATTATGAAGTGATTCCCAGAAGGGGTCGCTTTTGCCAGTAACATGTTTTTCATTAAGATTCTTCCAAACAAAATCACTAATTCTGGTACTTAAGTCAGCCATGGTTTCAAGTATTGATGTGAAGTTCAACTAATTCATTTTTTCGATATGGTTTGCAGGTCATCACCTGATGGTTGTTGAAAAACTTTGAGTCCAAACTCATTCATTATTGCCAGAAGGTGTTCAAATATCCCGGACTGCATGTTTTCGAATGGAGTGAACTGATTGTTTTTCGTGAAGAGATATAGTTGTAAAGGTAGTCCATTCCCTTCAAATGGACGATGTCGCATAATAATTGTCTGGGTGGAATCAACCTGCGGATGCTGTCTCAGATATGTTTCAGCATAGAACCTGAAAATTCCCAGATTGGTTATTTGTGAGGAATTGAAAAAAGGAGTCTCCAAATCGTTACTTCCTTTCCCTGAAAGATTAATTTGTTTTTCTGTTAATTCAATAAACTCTTTTAATTCAGGGACTCTTGAAAGTCTTTCTTTTAACTCTTTATCAAGAAACCTGATACTCGACATATCAATAAATATTGATCTCTTAATCTGCCTGATACCTGCTTCCTCCATCCCTTTCCAATTCTGAAAAGAGTCATTTACAAGTGAATAGGTAGGAACTGTAATTATTGTCTTGTCGAAATTCTGTACCTTTACAGTAGTAAGAGTGATATCAATGACAACTCCATCAACGTCACGACGAGGTATTGAAATCCAATCACCAATTTTAAGCATCTTGTCGGCTGAAAGCTGAATACTGGCAACCAATCCGAGAAGAGTATCTCTGAATACAAGTATAAGAACTGCAGCCATAGCGCCAAATCCGGCGATAAGAGTGCTGATATCTTTTTTAAATACGACAGATATTATGGCAAGGATTGTTATAAATACTATAAATATCTTTAACAATTGAACATATCCTTTTATATGACGATGCCGGGCAATAGGAAGCGTTTTGTAAATTTCATGCCATGCTTCTATAAATGAGTTTATTACAACCATACCAATAAACACCATATAGATATAGGTGAGTTTATGAATTACAATTAGCCATGAAGGATAAGATGTCAGAGCCCACGATGCCATAAACCAAATAACAAGCGAAGGAGCAAAATGAGATAACCGGGTGAAGACCTTTTGTTCCAGAAAAATATCATCCCAGGTGTTAGTGGTTTTTTTAACAATCCTGGTTACAATCTTAAGAATAATTGCTTTTGCAATAAGGTTTGAAACCCAGCTAAACAGGATTACAATCACCACAAGTGCGATTGTACTGAGAAATGAAGAAAAGCTATAACTCAATCCGGCATTTACAAATAAATCTTTAAACCATACTGCCGGATCATTCATTATTGGCATATCAGTTAACTTAAATATTTAGTGGCAAAAATAGATAAATTATTGATCTGTCTGAATGAATATTTTTAGCTTTATATTATTCTGGTAAAAAAAAATTATACGAAAACAATTATAATAGCAGGGGCATGCCCTGGCATGTCCTCGCATTATTATATTTATTACTTGTTTTTTCTGTCAATCAGAGAACAAAACAAGGCTGAGGCCACCGAATAAGAAGACCATTGACACATAATCCGGACCTTTTGGCATTTATTTTTCACTGTTCTCCGGTAAAAGATTAAAAGCCCCTTTAATACCCGATATTGAATAATTGAAAAGTTTTTTGGTAATTAAATTCAATTTATCTTCGTTACCTGTTATATGAATGATCCTCTGGTAATGAGTAATTTTACTTCCGGCAGAAAGCATTGCAGCAGGAGAAGAACTCTCAATTTCATAGAAAGGTCCCATAACACTTCCATCAGCTACCGGTCCGTCGTTATAAGAGTTGACTTCATCACCTCGAAATGGGAATTCCTGATCGCCCCATTTGGAGTTTACATATTTTGATGGTTCATCAGGTGAAGAATGCCACAGAAGGGTTAATGCTTGTTTTTCAGGGTCATAGCTTCCACAATAAGGCAGCGCACGCTGTGGTGATATACCAATCTTACTTCTGAATTTTCCATCGGTTTTGAAGAATAAGATTCCATCCTTAAGGATGAGCCGGTTAGAAGGAACCTTACCAAAATAATCATCAGTAACGATCTTTCCAAATTCGCTTTCACTCCCTTTTTTAAAAGGTATGAAAACAACTCCTTTTTCTGATGGATTGAACATGGCGAGCATCCATACGGATAAAGCGCCTGATTGCTCAGTCCAGTCTGATTTGCCTTTATTTATCAATGTATTTTCCGATTCATAGCCTACAAAAAGCAGTGATTTATCAATAGTTAATCCTATGACACGTTCTGCGGCTGTGACATTTAGTAGTCTGACTGTCCGCTCTATGCCAATTTCCAGCTTAGTTCCGGAAGCATTTTCAAGTGAAAATTCCTTTTTGAAACTTACGCTTTCCGGCGATTGATCAACCACTTCAAATGGTTCAGTATCGATCTCTTTTGGAACTGCCCAATTTGAAAAAACCTGGTCCTTTCCTTTTTTAAAATAAATAGAAAATGGTCCTCCTTCTGGGCCCAGCCACAAGCGTTCTTCACCGCCAAAGGCATTAAACTGACTGCTGACTATGGCAGCATCAATAAACTTATAATTGATCCAACCGAAACTAATTCCGTCAGTCCCGCCGACAGTGCTTGTCATGACCCGTCCCTGGTAACCAGGAATGATTAATACTGAAGCTTTTGATTCAGCATCTTTTAACTCAATAGTTTTAATCCCTTTTGCTTTAAAAAAAGCTACATCAGAACCATAAGTTATTTTGTTAACTGAGTTTTTCATCTTATTGGATTTATTATTCGAGGTGGATGAACAGGATAACAAATAAAACAATGAAACCAGTAATAATGCAGTGTTGCACTTTTTAATTATTGCATTTTTCATCTCTTCCATTTTAAAGTAATTATTATGAATAAAAAATCAAAACAATCGCTGCCATCAAAGCTAATAAAAGCCAGATCATCGGGAATTTTAATATTACTCTTTTTTTATACAATATAATCTTTCTATTGAAAGCAAAGTTATTGCAAATGAGTCCAAAATAGTTGTAAATTACTAGCTGGACGAAAACAACGAAAATGACACCACAGCCAAGTCAGAAAATAAACTCCACTATAGCGGTTACATAGTCGTTGAGCGCCAGTGTAAAAAACGTAACTTAGCGGTTTGAATTTAGAATAGATAAAAAATACTTTTTGAAGAATATATATATTTCAACTATCAATTTCCAGAGCCTCAATATTTGGGAGCTAAACATACTCATTTAGCCTGGATAAAGAAATTTATACCTAACAATGTTAATACTGCTATTGATGCCTTCGCGGGCTCACAATCGGTGGCTTTCCTATTTAAACAAATGGGATACAAAACAATAACAAATGATTTTTTAAACTTCAATAATCAAATAGGATTAGCTCTAATTGAAAACAAAAACATAAAACTCACTAATGAAGATTTGAAATTACTTTTTCAACCTGCTAAAAACAAAAAGGATTTTGAATTAATTGGGAATACATTTACAAATGTTTTCTTCGAAAAAGATGAAGCTGAGTTTTTGGATAATTTCAGAGCGAACATCCTTTTGCTTAATAACTCAATTAAACAAGCTATTGCCTTTGCCGTGATTAATCGTAGTATGACAAGAAAAATCACAATGGGACATTTCGGGCATACTCAAGCATTAGTTTATGCAAGCGACCCAGAAAGAATAAAACGTAATAGAAGCTTGGTAAGACCAATAAAAGATATTTTTGAAGAAATTTTACCTAAATATAACCATGCAATTTTTGACAACAAGCAGGAGAATCATAGTTTTAATAAAAACATTTTAGATTTACTACCGACACTTAAGAATATTGATTTAGCTTATTTTGACCCTCCATATTGCGACAGTCATGCAGACTATCAAGGATTTTACCATTTACTTGAAACTTACACGGAATATTGGAAGGAAAAGGAATTTATAAACGGTATAAAACGATACGAACCGCAACGTTTCAGTGGGTTTGATAAAAAAAGAGATGTAATAACATCTTTCGAAAAACTCTTTGAACTTTCAGAAGAAATTCCCAATTGGCTTATTAGTTACAACAATCGTAGCTATCCTGGAATTAAAGAATTTGAAAAAATAATTTCAAAATATAGAGACCTAACGGTTGAAGCAAAAACATACCATAATGGCAGAGGCGGAAAAGGAAGTGTCGCAGGTAGTCAAGAAATTTTATTCGTTTGCAAACCAAAGAAAAAACATTTTGTATCAACAATCCAGCAATAACACTTTGTCATGCAAAGTATATAGTAATAATTATGAGAGAAATATTCCTGGAATTAAATACAGCATATAAAAAGAACGAGTTTGAAACAATCCATTTTCACCAATAT
>JANYIW010000236.1 GCA_025358645.1 Bacteroidales bacterium | reverse complement strand
TTCGATCCCTGCAAAAAGTAATTTGTTAAGATTGGTTCCGGCTCCAATCCTTAATGATGTGGGAAGAAAAGTCTTTCTTAGTGAATTAGGTATAGGGTTGAAGATATGAATTCCCAGCCGGGTGTATTCAGATGTAGTTATTAGCAACCCTGCTTCGCAAGTAACAGATTGAATACTATTATATTCCACTGAAGTCCTTTCAGAAAAATAATCCACCTGAATTCCTGCAGATAATTTATCGGAAAGTTTCATTCCGCAAGCGAGGCCAGTCATTTCCCTGCTAAAATCACTATATCCGAATTTTGAATATATTGCAGCCACAGATGCTTTACCTGCTGGGAAAATTAATCCGGCTGATCGGGTTCCCATTTCCTTGATATTGAATCTGTTTTCGTAGTTGAAACCAACCGAGAAGGAGTTATTGTAGGCAAGAGTTGCCTGATTATGGAATGAGGTCCAGAAACCGTTCTTCATAACACAAGAATACCCCATTCCTGCTTCACCAGCTCCGGCTGAAGGACGATAAGGGTCTCCGCCTGAAGAGGTTAAAGAGGAAAAAATAAGTAAGAAAGAAACAGATATTTTAGGCAGCGAGCTCAACTGTTTCAAAAAAATAGTACAATACTAAGATACAAAAATTATTAATAGCACAAAGAAGAAATGAAAAAAAAGAATTTTATCTTAGTTCGTTTTGTATTGGAATTTTACCGCTTTAAGTTCTTCATTCGCCTGAACGATCTTCTTTTTTAGCGATTCCTTATACTTTATAATCTCTTTCATTATTGACTTATCGCCAGTGGCAATAATCTGTGCTGCAAGGATTGCTGCATTCTGGGAGGCATTTACACCTACTGTTGCTACAGGTATTCCGGGAGGCATCTGGAGGATAGAAAAGATAGAATCCAAGCCCTCAAGTGAAGCTTTAATGGGTACACCGATAACCGGAAGCGGAGTCATTGCTGCAATCACTCCCGGAAGATGAGCCGCCATTCCTGCTGCAGCTATTATCACTTTTATACCTCGTGCTTCAGCATTTTTTGCAAATTTTTCAACCTCCTCAGGTGTTCTGTGGGCTGACAGAGCATTCATCTCAAAAGGGATCCTGAAATTATTCAATATCTCTGCTGCTTTCTCCATAACAGGAAGGTCAGATGTGCTGCCCATAATGATGCTGACAATCGGTTCCATATAAAATAATTTAATTTAACTTGCTGATAAGGACAAAAATAAGCTATTATTTTCATATTTTCGCAACGGCTAACAGATCAAATTTTTGTTCATGAAAGAGATCCAAATTCTAGATAAAAAGTTCAGAGAATATTTAACTGAAAAGGTTATACAGCAGAGGATTGAAGAACTTGCTTTACAGATGAATAAAGAACTGGCAGGAAAGGAAGTGGTCTTTCTTGGAATACTGAACGGAGCATTTCTTTTTGCTGCTGATCTCTTCAGGCGTATCGAATTTCCTGCCAGGATATCATTTGTGAAACTTGCTTCATATCAGGGAACGAGTTCCTCAGGATCAATTAAAGAGCTTATTGGTTGGAATGAAGATATCAAAGATAAAGTAATTGTTGTTATAGAAGATATTGTTGATACCGGAAACACCCTTGAGCGCATTATTGGTGAGCTTGTTATACGCAAGGCTGCTGAGGTTAGGATTGCTTCTCTGCTTTACAAACCTTTGGCATATACCAAGAATATCCCTCTTGATTATATCGGTTTTGAGATACCAAATGATTTTGTGGTTGGATTTGGTTTGGATTACGATGGCTTCGGACGAAATCTGCCATCGGTATATACTTTAATTGAATAATTCGTAATTCGTAATTTAATTTATACTATGGTTAATTTTTTGATTTTTGGTCCTCCCGGTTCTGGTAAGGGAACACAATCAGTCAGGCTGGCTGCGAAATTCAATCTTCTTCATCTTTCAACAGGCGACATGCTTCGCGCCGAGATTACTGCAGGCACTGCACTTGGTAAAAAAATGAGCCTCATTATGTCGAAAGGTGAATTAGTACCCGATGAGGTAGTGATAGAAATGATTGCACATAAGATTGATCACAACAAAGGGTCAGCTGGATTTCTCTTCGATGGATTTCCCCGAACTGTCGCACAGACTATCTCTCTCGAAAAAATGTTAAATGAAAGGGGAATGAAGATCGATCAGATGCTTGTTCTGGATGTTGACCATGATGAGCTCGTTAAGAGGCTGATAGCCAGAGCCGAGCTTTCAGGAAGACCTGACGATAAAGACCCTGCAGTAATTAAAAACAGGATAGATGTTTATAAAGAGAAAACAGAACCAATTATTAATTATTGCAATGAAAAAGGATTATATCAGCCTGTACAAGGTATGGGAACAATTGATGATATTTTCAAGAGACTTAATGATTATATGAAGGTACTGACCCCGAGTTGACCCCCCTTGCCCCCCAAATGGGGGGTAAAAACAAAGAAATGTGAGAATTGATTTTATTTTGTAAACAATTGAATATCATTATTTTACAATTTTAAACTTCAAAGTAAATGTCCGGATCAAATTTTGTAGATTATGTAAAAATTTATTGCCGCTCGGGTAACGGAGGTGCCGGATCAGCTCATTTCCGTAGGGAGAAGTTCGAACCGAAAGGTGGTCCTGACGGCGGTGACGGAGGAAGAGGAGGGCACATAATACTGAGAGGCAATGATCAGATGTGGACTCTTCTGCACTTAAAATATCAACGTCATATTTTTGCGGAGAACGGAGTAGGCGGGAGCAGGCAGCAGTCAACCGGAGCTGAAGGAAAAGATGTGATTGTTCAGGTTCCTCTGGGTACTATTGCAAAAAGCAGCGAATTGGGAGAACCAATTTTTGAGATTACAAAGAATGGTGAAGAAAAAATCCTCGCTAAAGGAGGAAGGGGAGGACAGGGAAATGTCCACTTCAAATCACCAACTAACCAGACCCCAAGATATGCTCAGACAGGTGAATCAGGAATTGAAGAAGAATTTATACTCGAGCTTAAAATACTTGCTGATGTGGGACTGGTAGGGTTTCCTAATGCAGGAAAATCAACTCTGTTATCAGTAGTTTCTGCTGCCAAGCCTAAGATTGCCGATTATGCATTTACTACCCTTGTACCTAATCTTGGAATAGTTAGTTACAGAGATGAAAAGTCATTCGTCATGGCAGATATTCCGGGTATTATTGAAGGAGCTCATGAAGGCAAGGGATTGGGGATAAGGTTTTTAAGGCACATTGAACGAAACTCTATGCTCCTTTTCATGGTTCCTGCCGACAGCAAGAACATTAAGGAAGAATATGAAATCCTTATCAATGAATTAAAAATGTACAACCCTGAACTCCTCGATAAGAAGCGTGTTCTTGCTATTTCAAAAACAGATATGCTTGATGAAGAACTTATTGAGGAGATACGAAATGATCTGCCAGATATTCCAAGGGTTTTTATCTCATCTTTAACCGGCCAGGGTATAGTTACGTTAAAGGATATGATATGGAAAGTTCTTAACCACGACTGATATTATTAAATGCTTGAACGAATTGACCAACAGCTTTTCTTATTTATTAATTCCTCAAATTCACCATTCTTCGACCAGGTGATGCATGCAATCAGCGGGAAGTTAATATGGGTTCCTCTTTATCTGGCTATTCTTGTTTTTCTGGGTATTAAATACAAACGAAATTTTTTTATCATTCTCATTTTTATAATTCTGGCAGCCACTCTTGCCGACCAGAGTTCTGTGTTTGTTAAAAATCTCTTTCTCCGGCTAAGACCATGCCATGAGCCCTCTCTCAAAGGACTTGTCCACCTTGTAAATGGTGAGTGCGGTGGAATGTACGGGTTTGTCTCATCACATGCCACGAATTCATTTAATGTTGCCCTCCTGAGTCTGCTTTTCATAAAAAAAAGATGGTATTCAATTAGTATTATTGCATGGGCTATTGTAGTGGGATACAGCAGGATCTATCTGGGTGTTCACTATCCCGGCGATGTACTTTGCGGGTCATTTTTAGGAGCCTTTATCGGGTGGAGCATGTTTCGGCTCTATGTACTGACAGACAATAAGATACTGAAAAACAGACCTTATTTTAATTTGTCTCCTTAATGTTTTGCATAAACCTCAAAACTAACGACCCATTCTTTAATCTTGCAATTGAAGAATTTCTCCTTAAAAATAGTAAAGAAGAGTATCTGATCCTTGGCGCCAATAACCCATCCGTTATTATAGGTAAGCATCAGTCGGGTCACCGGGAGGTAAACACAAAGTTTGTCTATGAAAATCATATACCGGTAATACGAAGGATCTCGGGAGGAGGAACAGTGTTTCATGATAATGGAAACCTGAACTTCAGTTTTATCAGACAAAGTGAAAGCGGCAAACAGGTAGACTTTCGGAAATACACACAACCAGTAATAGATTTTTTAATATCGATTGGAGTTGAAGTGAAGTTCGCAGGCAAAAATGATCTGAAAGTTGATGGGTATAAAATTTCCGGAAATGCTGAACACATTCATCGCAACAGGGTCCTTCATCATGGTACACTTCTCTTCAACAGCTCTCTGGATATGCTACGGAATTCCATACGAAAAGATACTTCATGCTATACATCCAGAGCTGTTATCTCAAACCCCGCTTCAGTTATGAACCTGAATGAGAAATTGAATACATTTAAGGACATTGATGAATTCAGGTTGGGAATGCTGAACTACTTTAAGACGAATTTACCTGATTTTGTTCCTTACGAACTTACTCAGACAGAAATAGTGCAGGCTGAATCGTTAGCTGATTCAAAATATAAGAGATGGGAGTGGAATTGGGCTTATGGTCCTGAATACACTTTTAATAACAGTTTTGTAATGAATAAAGTGTATCACTCCTGCAGAATGCACATTAAGGAGGGAATTATCCGTGAATGTTTTATTGAAGGGAGCGATCAGATGAACAGGACTGCAGGAAAGCTTATTGGCTGCAGACATACGGTCGATGATCTGTCAGATGTTTTACGGAAAGAAAATATTTTTTTAACGGAGGATGATATCTATAATTTCTTTTAATGTGTTATTTTGCCTTGATAAACTGAGGACATGAAAAAAAACCAGTTAAAAGAAAGATATCTCAGTTCCGTTTCATCATACCGGCATCTTGAAAAAAAGGAAGAAAGGATCATTCTCATTCTTTCAGTTTTAAGATTACTTATTTTTTTCGCAGGTGTAATAATTGTCTGGATAGGGTTTACAAAAAGTGTTTTTGCCGGCTGTGTACTGACATTTATACTAATAGTTCTCTTTCTGTATGTATTAAAACTTTTTTCGGATTATTCAGAAAAAAAGGAGTTTTTAGCTAATCTGGTTCTGATAAATCAAAATGAAGCAGATGCTCTATCGGGTAATTTGTCTGCATTCGATGCAGGAAGTTCTTATGTAGATATAAAGCATGATTTTTCTTTTGATGTGGATATCTTCGGCGCTTCATCTCTTTTTCAATATTTGAACAGGACAGTGACTGAATATGGAAGGGATATTCTTGCCAGCTGGTTATCAGATCCTTTCATGCTTTCTAAGGAGTTAGCAGTGCGCCAGAAAGCTATAAAAGAGCTTGCTTCAAAAGATAAATGGAGACAGAATTTCATGGCATCCGGAATGAAGACGCCTCTGGAGAAAAGAGAAATATCAGGATTGCTTAATTGGATTAATGAAAAGGATCTGATAACATCTTCTCCATTTAAAAAATTCCTTATTTTCACTCTTCCTGCTGCAGCAATTGTTTCAATTTTGCTTTGGGTAACCGGCATAATACCATATACTGTAGTACTGTTTATCTTCCTTACTAACCTTTTTTGTGTAGCAACCGGCATAAAAAAAACTAATGATATTCATAGAGCATTAACCAGGAAATATAATTTTTTGTCCTCAATGAGTAGATTGCTTAAGACATTTGAGAATGAATCCTTTGCTTCTCCCATTTTGAATGAGATCAAATTGAATATTTCCGGAAAAAGAGCTTCTGCATCTGTCTCAGTCAAAAAACTTGGCCGGCTTATTCAGGCCTTTGACAGCAGAAATAACATGATTGCAAGTCTTGTTATGAACGGATTATTTTTATGGGATTATCAGAATATTTTCAGGTTGGAAAAATGGAAATCTGATTTCAGGAAATCTTTTCCTATTTGGCTTGAAATGATTGGACAGGTTGATGCTTATATTAGTCTTGGAAATTATGCATTTAATAATCCCGACTTTGCCTACCCGGTTAAATCTGATAATCTTAATGTGTATTCGGCAAAAAACCTTGGACACCAACTGATTGAAGAAAGCAAAAGAATCGGTAATAATTTCTCCCTGGGGAAAAAGGGAACCGTTTGTATCATCACTGGAGCTAATATGGCAGGTAAAAGCACTTTTTTACGTACTATTGCGATTAACTATATTCTTGGAATGACAGGGGCTCCTGTATGTGCAACCGAAATGAATTTCATCCCGGGTAAAATTTTTACAAGTATGCGTACAACTGATTCACTCTCAGACAATGAATCGTATTTTTATGCAGAACTCAGAAGGCTTAATACCTTAAAATCCAGGATTAAAGCAGGAGAACCGATATTTTTTATACTCGATGAGATTTTCAAGGGGACCAATTCAGAAGATAAAAGTACAGGATCAAAATTATTCCTTCAGAGTATAGTTGAAAATGGAGGAACAGGTATAATAGCCACTCATGACACTTCACTCGGTAAAATGGAGGCCGATAACCCCGGGACGATCATCAACAAGTGTTTTGAAATTGAAATTGATGGTGAAAACATCAGATTTGATTATAAGATTCAGGATGGGATCACTCAAAAGATGAATGCAGTATTTCTTATGAGGCAGATGGGAATTTTAGATTAACTGGAATGAGTCGTCCCCCTGCCTACCCTGCCTACCGGCAGGCAGGCGGCAGGCAGGCTTTAGGGGTCCCGATAGCTATCGGGATAGGGGTAAAATGACTTTTCAGAGTGGCCTCAATATTAAATTAATTTTATCAGGGCAAAAATTTTTATATTGGTAATTATATGAAGAGCATCTATGAGAAAGATCAAACAAGTTGATACTCCGGGTAGCCTTGAATTAAAGCGGGAGCTTGGTCTGGCCGCCGCAGTAGCAATTGTTGCAGGTAATTGTATTGGTTCAGGCATCTTCACTTCTGCAGCATCATTAGCTGCTGCATCAAATCCAAAAACCGCCATTATAGCCTGGATTATTACTGCTACCGGATCATTGCTCATCGCGTTAAGTTTTGCAAGTCTTGGTACTGCGTTACCACGAACAGGTGGCCCCATTGTCTATACAAGAGCTGCTTTTGGGGATTTTGCGGGATTCTTAATTGCATGGACCTATTGGATAGGCGCCTGGGTTGGAAACGCAGCAATTATTACTGCATTTATGCTTTATTTCACATATTTTATTCCATCTACTGCCACACCGGTTTTTGCTTTCTTAATTACCTCAGGTATATTGTGGTTATTCACACTTATTAATATAATAGGTGTAAAAGGAGCTGGCAGGATTAGTATAGTAACTACAGTATTAAAAGTAGGCGCTTTAATAGTATTTGTAATTATTGCAGCTATGCACTTTAATCCTGCAATGCTCAGCACGGTTTCAAATGTCAAGGTCTCTGGAATGAATACATTACCGGCAGCAATTGCAATTGCACTTTGGGCTTTTGTAGGAATTGAAAGTGCAACTGTCCCTGCCGGGGAAATTAAAGATCCTCATATAAACATCAGGAAAAGCACAATATATGGTACTTTATTGGCAGCAGGCGTGTATATTATTGTTTCAATTGTAGGTATGGGGGTGCTTGATCAGTCCACTCTTGCTGTTTCAAATGCACCTCTTGCAGATATTATTAATAAAGCAACCGGCGGAACATGGGGAGGGAATTTTATTGCATTGGGAGCCATAATATCCACCCTGGGTGCTTCCTCCGGTTGGATCCTCACTACTGCCAGGAGTGCATTTGGCGCTTCGCGGGATAAACTATTCCCGGCCGTATTCGGGAAAATCCATCCAAAATATTTAACTCCGGTTAATTCTCTTATAATAAGCGCTTTGGCGGCTAATGTACTTCTTGTTTTAAACTATATGGGTACACTGAGTTCGGCTTTTAATTTTATGCTCCTGCTTGCTACCCTGGCATTTTTACCTGCTTATGCTTTTTCGGCCGCGGCTGATATTGTTCTTCTGAAGAACCGTTCATCAGATTTTAATCTTTTCAGTTTCCTTAAGAATTCCTTTTTCGCATTGCTTGCTTTTGGATATTCTATATATGCAATTTATGGAACAGGAGCTACCGTTGTGATGTATGGATTTATTCTTATGCTGGCAGGAATCCCTGTTTATCTGTACATGATACTTCAGAATAATAAGAAAGATAAAGTAGTTGATAAAATTAGGAAAGAGGCTGGGTTGGGCTGATGTACTCACCCCCTTTTATCCCCCTCTCTACTTCGTAAAGAGGGGGAAACTACTTGTTATTATGTGCATTACGTCCCCTCTCTAAGAAGTAGATACCCTTTATACACTTCTGCCCCCACTGTACTCCTCAAGGGCATTGTCATTAGTAGCGCCAGCGAGGGATCTCCTTATCCCATTATGGTACTCCTGAAAGTTTTGTCATTAGTACATTTCATGTCATTTATCAACATTTTTAGTGAATTCGTAATCATCATTTAATCAGCTAAATCTTTTAAAAACGACCTTATTGTGACTTTTTCTGTGCTAAAATTCAGTTCGATTGTTGAAAAATTGACTAAAATCGACGTCTGTAAATCATTATATTTGCGCAAAATTGCTGTCTAATGTCAGTTGGATATTCAGAAGAACATATAAAAACACTTGAGTGGAGAGAGCATATCCGCCTTAGACCCGGTATGTATATCGGGAAACTTGGAGATGGCTCATCTCAGGACGATGGCGTTTATGTAATGCTCAAAGAGGTTATGGATAATGCCCTCGATGAGTATATGATGGGATATGGGAAAAAAATAGATGTATCCATTATAGGCAAGGAGGTCAGGGTTCGTGATTTTGGCCGGGGAATACCTCTTGGAAAAGTACTTGATGCTGTTTCCAAAATGAATACGGGGGCAAAATACGACTCAAAAGCTTTCAAAAAATCAGTAGGTCTTAACGGCGTAGGAGTAAAAGCCGTGAATGCTTTATCCAGTAAATTTATAGTAAGGTCAATACGCGACGGACAGGTTAAGGTGAGTGAATTTGAACACGGGAGAACAGTCAAAGACTCTCCTATTGAAGCCACCACTGAGGAAAATGGAGTTGAAGTGATATTTCAGCCCGATGAGGAAATGTTCGGCAACTACTATTACATATCGGAATACGTAGATACCATGCTGAAAAACAATGTCTACCTTAACTCCGGACTGGTAATCAATTTTAATGGTAATAAGTTTTTTTCACGAAATGGACTGGTTGATTTACTAAATGAGAACATGAGTAAGGAGGGCCTTTATCCCATTATTCACCTTACCGGAGAGGACATCGAAATAGCATTTACCCATGGTCTGCAATACGGTGAAGATTACTATAGTTTTGTGAATGGTCAGAATACAACACAGGGGGGAACACATCTTATCGCCTTCAGAGAAGCAATTGTGAAGACTATCAGGGATTTTTATAAAAAAGATTATGACCCTTCCGATATTCGATCATCAATAATTGCTGCTATCTGTATAAAAGTTGAAGAACCAATATTTGAATCTCAGACAAAGACAAAACTGGGATCTAAAGATATGGGACCAGAGGGACAATCGGTTAGAAATTTTATCAGCGAGTTCATTAAGAAACAGCTTGATGATTTCCTTCATAAGAACCCTGAGACAGCGAAAGTGATTCTTAAAAAAATACAGGATTCCGAGAAAGAGCGAAAGGCTATTTCATCGATCCAGAAACTTTCCAGGGACAGAGCAAAGAAAGTGAGTCTCCATAATAAAAAACTGAGAGATTGCCGGGCACATTATAATACTAATGATACAAACAAACTGGAGTCAACTATCTTCATAACAGAGGGGGATTCGGCAAGCGGTTCGATCACCAAATCAAGAAATGTGGAGACACAAGCTGTCTTCAGTCTGCGTGGAAAGCCTCTTAACTCATTCGGCCTTACAAAAAAAATTGTATATGAGAATGAGGAGTTTAACCTACTTCAGGCGGCTCTTAATATCGAAGACGGAATCGAAAACCTGAGATATAATAATGTTGTGGTTGCTACTGATGCCGATGTCGATGGAATGCATATCAGGCTCCTTCTTCTCACATTTTTCCTTCAATTCTTTCCCGACCTGGTAAAAAAAGGGCATGTTTATATTCTTCAGACACCGCTTTTCAGGGTGAGGAATAAAAAAGAAACAAGATATTGTTATTCTCCTGAAGAAAAAGCCAGGGCAATGAAGGCATTGGGACCAACTCCGGAAATAACAAGATTTAAAGGACTTGGAGAGATTTCTCCTGACGAGTTCGCGAACTTCATTGGAAAAGATATGAGGCTTGAGCCGGTACGGATGAAGAAAAACGACTCCATAAATGGTTTCCTGGAGTTTTTTATGGGGAAGAATACACCTGACCGGCAGGAATTCATCATTGAGAACCTGAGAATTGAAGAAGATATAGTAGAAGAGGAAAAGTAGAATTAGAAGTAGTATTTTAATGAAGTGTGAATTTATCTATGGAAGAAGAGGATCTTGAAATTGGCAAAACAGACGGATTGGAAAAAGTTCAGCCCGGACCTGTAGCTCTTCATTCAGTAACAGCTTTATCGGGCATGTATCAGGACTGGTTTCTTGATTATGCTTCCTATGTAATTCTCGAAAGAGCTGTACCACACCTTCACGATGGACTTAAACCTGTTCAGCGTCGTATTCTCCATTCAATGAAGAGAATGGATGACGGACGGTATAATAAGGTGGCAAATATAATTGGGCACACTATGCAGTTTCATCCCCATGGTGATGCTTCAATAGGTGATGCACTGGTTCAGCTTGGACAAAAAGACCTCCTGGTTGATGCACAAGGCAATTGGGGAAACCTGCTTACCGGCGATGGCGCTGCAGCTCCACGATACATTGAAGCCAGGCTTTCTAAATTTGCACTTGAAGTGGTATTTAACCATAAGACCACCGAATGGAAATTATCTTATGACGGACGAAACAAAGAACCTGTAACTCTTCCGGTAAAGTTTCCTCTTCTTCTGGCGCTGGGAGTAGAAGGTATTGCAGTAGGTCTTGCTTCAAAAATTCTTCCTCATAATTTTAATGAGCTTGTTGATGCTTCTATAGATTACCTGCAGGGAAATGATTTTGTTATTTATCCTGATTTCCCTACTGGCGGGATGGTTGATGTGTCAAAGTATAACGATGGACAGCGCGGAGGAGTAATTAAGGTAAGAGCAAAGATTGAGAAAGTTGATAAAAAAGCTCTTATTATAACTGAGATACCATTTGGGAAAACTACCACTTCCCTTATTGAATCAATTATAAAGGCAAACGAAAAGGGGAAAATCAAGATCAGAAAGATCGATGATAATACTTCGGCAAATGTCGAAATCGTTGTTCATCTGGTCCCTGGCGTTTCGCCAGATAAAACAATCGATGCACTTTACGCGCTAACAGATTGCGAATATTCAATTTCGCCAAATACCTGTGTTATAGTTGATGATAAACCATCCTTTATGGGAGTTAGTTCCATACTGAAGCATTCTGCAGACAGAACTGTCGGGCTTTTGAAAAGTGAACTTGAGATAAGGCAGGGCGAACTTCAGGAGGAATGGCACATGTCATCTCTTGAGAAGATATTCATTGAGGAGAGGATTTACCACGATATTGAAGAGTGCGAGACCTGGGAAGCAGTCATAACAGCAATTGACAATGGGCTTGAACCTTTCAAAAAACTCTTATTGCGGGAAGTTACAAAAGAGGATATAATCCAGCTTACTGAAATAAAGATCAAGAGAATATCGAGATTCGATGTAAAGAAAGCCGATGAACATATAAAAGGAATAGAAACCGAACTGGAAGAGGTCAAAAATCATCTTCTCAATATAATTCCGTTCGCCATCAACTATTTCAGACAGATAAAGAAAAAGTACGGCAAGGGAAAGGAAAGAAAAACCGAACTGAGAAGTTTTGATACCATTGAAGCTACAAAGGTGGTAGCCAATAATGCAAAACTCTATATAAATTATAAAGAGGGATTTATCGGGACCGGTCTGAAAAAAGATGAATTCATCTCCGATTGCTCTGATATTGATGATGTTATCGTTATCAGAAAAGATGGAGTCTATCTTATTACCAAGGTAGCAGATAAGGTGTTTGTTGGTAATGATATTCTTTACGCCCAGATCTTTCTTAAAAATGACGAACGCACCATTTACAATATTGTTTATCAGGATGGTAAAGACGGTGCATTGCTTGCAAAACGGTGCGCCATTTCAGGTATGACACGCGATAAAGAGTATAATATTACCAGGGGGACCCCGGGTTCAAAAATAATATATCTGAGCGCGAATCAGAATGGAGAGGCAGAAGTAATTAAGGTCCATCATAAACCAAAGGCAAGGCTTAAGAAACTTATGTTCGAATTTGATTTCGGACAGTTGAACATTAAGGGGAAATCCTCTATGGGCAATATACTTACAAAAAATGCAGTTCATAAAATAAGTCTTAAGGAAAAAGGACTCTCAACACTTGGAGGAAGAAAAATATGGTTTGATGATGCAGTCTTCAGACTAAACGTTGACTGCAGAGGACTTTACCTTGGTGAGTTCAGCGCTGATGATAAAATATTCGTGGTTACGAAAAACGGCTATTTCAGAATTGTAGGTTTTGATCTGTCAAATCATTTTGAAGAGAACATTCTCATAATCGAGAAGTTCAGGCCAGGGAAAGTCTATTCAGTTATTTACTGGGATGCTGAACAGAAGTATTATTATCTTAAACGGTTCACAGTTGAAGAGTCCGAGAAACCCCAGTGTTTTATAAATGAAGATGCTGAATCAAAACTTATAAGTCTCACTGAAGTAGATTATCCTCGGTTTGAAATATTTTTCGGGGGTAAGAATAAAGGCAGGCATAATGAAATAATTGAAGTAGCTGAATTTATAGGCATAAAGAGCTACAAAGCAAAAGGTAAGAGGATGACCAGTTATATGGTGGAAAATATCAAGGAAATTGAATCCGTCATTAAAAAGGAAGCAGAGATAACAAAGGAAGAAAAATCAGAGGAAGAACCTCCACCACCCGATATCCATGAAGATCCTGCACAGATGAAGCTTGAGTTATAATGGTCAAAAACCAAATTATCTATATAATTGGTTTCATGGGAAGCGGTAAGTCAACTGCAGGTAAAGAGTTGGCATCACTTCTTGGCTGGGCATTCATCGACCTCGATAAAAGTATTGAAGTTTATACAGGCAAAACTATTCCGGAAATCTTTTCACAGAATGGGGAAGCCTACTTTCGGGACATTGAAACACAGCTTCTTAGAAACCCTCAGTCTCAAACAAACACTATAATTTCCACTGGTGGCGGAACACCCTGTCATAGCGATAACATGGATTTTATGCTTGGCACAGGGCTGACTCTTTACCTGAAACTGACTCCGGTCCAATTGAAAAGCCGGCTCTCTGAATCAAAAGGCGACAGACCCCTGATAAAAGATTTAAACCAGAAGGAGTTACTGCATTTTATTGAGGAAAAACTAGCAGATCGTGAACAATGGTATAACCAGTCTGATATAATTGTTGATGGGATGGAACTGTATATCAACCAGTTACACTCACTTATTGTTTCCAGGCTTATTTGATGACTAGTCTGGAAAAAATCAGCTATTAATCAAATGTACTCACCCCCTCGATCCCCCTCTCTACTTCGTAATCAAATGTACTCACCACCTCGATCCCCCTCTCTACTTCGTAATCAAATG
>JANYIW010000046.1 GCA_025358645.1 Bacteroidales bacterium | reverse complement strand
GATAATCGTATGGAGGTTGTATCAATTGTCACACCTAATGCATTTCACTATGCTATTGCGAAAAGCCTCCTTAATGCCGGATTCAATGTGGTTTGCGAAAAGCCTATGACTATGACTGTCAGGGAAGCGGAAGAACTGGAGGTTCTTGTTGCCGAAAAAAAACTGACTTTTGCTCTCACTCATACTTACACTGGTTATCCTATGATCAGGCAGATGAGAGACATTATTTCAAAAGGCCTTCTTGGAACTATTCAACGTATTGATGCCCAATACTATCAAGGTTGGATAAATTCAATAATTCATGGAACTGGCAGCAGGATAACAGGTGTATGGCGACTTGATCCCAAACATGCGGGTGAAAGCAGTTGTATGGGTGATATAGGAGTACATGCTTTTAACCTGATTGAATACACAACAGGACTTGAAGTGCAAGAGGTTCTTTCAGATCTTAATCCGGTTAAAGAGGACATCCAGCTTGATCTTGACGGAACTGTTTTATTACGTTTCGGCAAAAATCTTAAAGGAGTGATAAGAGCCAGTCAGGTCTGCGGCGGAGAGGAGAATAATCTCACAATAGCGGTATACGGATCAAAAGCCAGCCTTAAGTGGGCTCAGGAGGATCCGAATTATCTCTATATGTTGAGTGACACAGAACCGACCAGGATATTTAAACCAGCACACGGATATAATGATCAGCTTGCCGAGGCAAGTCATACAATGCCTGCAGGTCATCCGGAAGGGATCTATGAAGCTCTTGCCAATATCTATAAAGGTACTGCAAAGTCCATCAGAGGAGAAAAATTTACACCAGGTGAATTCCCGACTGTTCACGATGGTGTCAGAGGAATGAAGTTTATTCACTCCGTTGTTGAATCAAATAAGAAAGGGAATATCTGGGTAAAAGTATAATGCTTTGCCACCCGAAGCCTTTGCGAAGGATGGCCGCGAGCCGTAATTTTAGACATCCTTTAAGGGAGGGTCAGGATTCATCCAGATAACTTTTTGTTCCGGTATATGAGGTTGACCAATAATATCTCTATAAAGATCAGGCCTTCTGGCTTTCAGATACCTGAATCCTCCGGATAGGGTAAGTTTTTCAGGAGTCAGAATTGCTGAAACAAAATCATCACCCAGCGTCCGGCATTCGGCTAAGATGTCTCCAAATGGATCTATTATCATTGAGCAACCGTTCTTCAGCTGGTCGTCATCAATTCCAATTGGATTTGAAAAAACTACATAAATACCATTGTCATAAGCCCTTGAAGGTAGCCATTTCATAAGCCAATCGCGCCCTTTCATTCCATCAAATTCCAACCTGAGAGTTGTCGGGTCGGATTCTCTGTTCTTCCATAATTCCGGATTAACAAAGCCGGCTCCAGGACGAGTTGAGGGAGTGCACATGGTAACGTGGGGCATAAATATGATATCTGCACCTAAAAGAGTCGTTGCCCGTACATTCTCAAGAATATTGTTATCATAACATATCAGAATTCCACATTTCCAACCATCCAGATCAAATATACAATACCTGTCACCAGGCGTTAAATATGGATTTATAAATGGATGCAATTTTCTGAAGCTGGCAATCAGCCCATTTTTACCAACGCATACATAAGTCTTGTATAACTTTTGCTCCTTGTCTTTTTCGAAAAGTCCGGCCAGTACATATATATTATTCTTCGTGGCAATCTCAGTAAGTCTTTGAATACTAGATCCAATCGGAATAAATTCTGCAAGGTTCATCATCTCCTCTCTCGATAGATTACGGGCAAACGAATAACCTGTTACAGAACACTCATGAAAAGCTATAGCATGGGAGCCCTGAAGTGAGGCCTCCCGTGCCAGACTTTCAATTCTTGACAAATTGAATTCCTTGTCACCACTCCGGTTTTCAAACTGAGCGGTCGATATTTTAAGCTTTTCCATTATCGAAGCCATCCAACTGGCTGATTGGACTTATATTACCTATTTTTTCTTTTTAAGAAGGAAAAATCCTGCAGCTCCAACTACAACAACTGCTCCGATAATAATTGCTATTGTTGCACCTGAACTGTTCCCTTTCGAGCTCTTATCATCCTCGACCGGATAATAGAAAGTTGGTTTAGCATCTGTATCCATATTAACGGTATCTTTCTTTGGTTTGGGTTGCTCCTGTCCAATAGACACGTTCAATCCACCAAGAAGAAGAAGCAACATCATCGAAAATACTAAAACTGATTTTTTCATAAAAACTATTTAAATATTAATTAATTGAATTTGCCAGGTCATCATATTTTTTTGCTATATCCGGATTTGAGTTCCTGTATGTATCGGCCAGTGAAATTATAGCCGGCTTATACCGTGGATTCATGCTAAGACAAGTTGTAAGTAACTTGCGAGCTTTAATAATATCCTTTTCTACTAACAACTCAGACATTCCAACATAAGCTTCAAAATATTTTCTGTTGACATCAATAACTCTTTCGTAGTACTTTATTGCCTCATCAGGTTTGTTCTGCGATCTGGCAATATTGCCAAGATACATCAGGATAGGTTCGAAATCAGGATTTACCTCTAACCCTTTTTTCAAAAGTGAATCGGCTTTCTCATACTGTCCTTCGTTATAATAAGCTGCTGCAAAATTATAAAAAATCATTTCATCACGATCATCAATCATTAAAGCTTTTTCAAAGAAACCGATTGCTTCATTGTTCTTTCCCTCTGTGAGAGCAAGATAACCGGCATAATCATCCTTCGATTTTCTTTCGAGAACTGCACAGACAGGAATCTTGTCAGCGTAAACAATATGGATATTATTCTCAGGTGGCCAAATTTTATTTCTTAACTGATAAGGAGGAATATATCTATTTACCACAATTGCATAATCCCAGTCATACTGACTTCTCTCTTCATACCTGAAATATGAAGTTTCAATTTCAGGATGATCACGGAACTGCCAGTCTACAGGATAAGTTGCCATAACTTTTATCTTGCCATGAACATCTTTGTTTTTAAGATAATCAATCAGCCATTTTGACGCAACAGTCTGACTTATATAATAATAATCTGTTTCATAATTTGAATATGCTCCTTTTAATCCTCCAATCAGCTGATTATAATATAAATAATAAAACTCAGGATTGTTGAACATAAATTTCAGTGGGTGAAGTGAAAGTACAACCATTAAAACAATCATGCCCCATCTTAAGTACCGGCCTTTGATAAATTCATAAAAGTGAGAATATCCTATTGAAGCGAGTAATACTATTCCGGGATAAATAAATAGAAACTGTCTCCATGAAGAATAAATATTCGATTTCTCATAAACCACAAAAACAAGCGGAAAAACAATTGTGAAACTTAATAACCCCATCAGAAGCTTTTTTTGAACATTTCCACCTTTTCCTGAAAAAAGGCTGAAAAATACCAATCCGGTTAAAATTATTATTGGGACTGTGATTAGCATTGATTTGGGCAGATAGTACCATGGCATTTGATCAGACCATTCAACTTTACTCTCAAATATTTGTCGGAATGTACTCGGGAAATGAGCCATTACACTATATGATTCTACTACGTTCTTAACAGGTCCATGCAGGGCATACGGCCATAATAAAATGCTTAAGAACCAGGAAATGACAGTAATACAACAGATCCATAAAAACTTTGTCCTTATTTCAATAAAATCAATTTTATTTTCTCTCAGATATTTATAAATATAAAATATAAAAAAGAAAAAGAAAAGGTAACAAAGCAATAACAGCCCTCCTGCTCTTATACTGATCGAAAAAGCGATACTGGCTGTCAGTAATATTATATCAGTGTAATAATTTTTCCTGCCGGAAATCAGAAATTTGAGAGTGAAAAAAATACTTGAAATATAGGCAAGTGCAAATGGTATGTCTTTCAGGTTATTCTGGGTATGACCCATGAACGTCGGGGAAACAGCAAACAGAATAAGGACGAGGATACCTGCCTTATAGTCTGCCAGCCATACTGCAAAAAGTGCCGTTATAAAAATTGTAAGCCACCCCGCGAGGGAACTCATAAGATGCCGGAATCCATAAACATTCTCAATCTTAAACCATTTGATCAGAATTGTTACTATGTCATCATACGACTGGCCATAATATTTAAGATTAGTAACGGGGGTATTCAGGGCAGACTGATCTTGCCCATGAGATGCAAAATAGTTATAAACTGATACGGATTGATTATAATGCAGGACTTCATCACATGAGATGCCTGCATTTTTGCTTAGAAGAAGCATCAGAACCAGAAGGAATGCAGAGGAAAAATTAAAGATATATTTTAATCTTATTTCATTCATCATTTTTCAGGACCGCCATCATAAAACTTCCTGACAAAATATACAGGACGGTTTTGTGATTCTTTATAGTTTCTATAAACATATTCGCCCATGATCCCCAAAAAAATTAATTGTATTGAACCAAGAAAATAGATACTGAGCAGGGTTGATGACCATCCTATTATGGCAAATCCATAAGCCTTAGCTATTAATACATAGATTCCGGCCGCCATGAAAACAAATGCTCCTAACGACCCGAGTATCAGGCAGAAGCGTATTGGAAATCTTGAAAATGAAAAAATCGCATCTGAAGCCAGGACAATAAGTTTACTAATACTCATTTTTGGAATTCCTTTAAAACGGTCGTCCCTGACAAATTCGATATATCCCTGCCTGAATCCGATAAAAGTACGGAGGCCGGGAAGATATCTGACTTTTTCTTTCATAGAAAGCAGTGCATCAACAGCTTCCCGCTTCATCATGGAATAATTCCCTGAATTCTCCATGTTTTTTATTTCACCTATATATTTAAATAAAAGATGGAATATAACTGCATAATGATCCCGGCCACTTTTACCTTTTCTACCTGTTCTCTTGCCACTTACAACATCATAATCTTCTTCACAGATCTTTCTATACATTTCAGCGAGAAGTTCAGGAGGATCCTGAAGGTCTCCGTCCATCATAGCAACCACATCACCTTTAGAATGTTCCAGTCCAGCAGTATAGGCCGCCTGATGGCCAAAATTCTTTGACAATGACAGGATTTTAATATTTAAGTTTTTTTTCTGACAGGACAGTATTCTTTCAAGACTATGATCTGTGCTTCCATCATCAACAAAGATTACCTCATATTCCTGTATAAATGATTCAACTGATGAAATCGTCCTTTTAACCAATTCATCAATCAATTTCTCCTCGTTATATATTGGTATTACCAGTGAAAGCATAATTTTTATCTTACCCCATTTTGTGGGAGGCTGTGATCGGGTTACTTCTTTAGTCTTGTAAGTGCAAATTCCGCTTCATCCTTTAGCTCAGCATTTGATACGAGATCCTTAATAGCCGGAACAGAATAATCTGAACCCATCCAGCTTAGTTCACGAAGTAAAAGTTTCTTTGCATCAACCGTTGTTTCTTTAGCGACAAGAACTTTTACCATCATCTTCTCCAGTTTCAACAAACCTTGTTCATCTCCTGCCAGAGAATGGATTTTGTTTTGAATGCAGCTTAAATTTTTTGTGCTTTTTGTAATATCGTAACTACTAATATTTGCAAAAGCTTCTTCCAGAGTCATTTCTTTAAAGTCAGGACGTAGCACAACTCCCGCGGCACTTGGAAAATCCCATGGCACCTTCTGTGTTACATCTCCGGTAACAGCCCATTCAGCACCTCTTTGTAAAGTTGTAATAAAACCAACACACTGCATAGCCGGACCACCACCTTCATCAGCGTGTCCCATTGCAGTATGAAAAATTCTCCCTTTACCAAAAGTAATTGTCATAAGCATTGGTTCATCCCTCATTGTACCTCCTCCTGCAGCGCTATCAGCAAAAGCTGTTGCAAGAATTTGCATATTCTTAGCGGGTCCGCGAAGCTGACTGTACAATTCATCTGTGCCATGCAGCCAGCGTACAGGAAGACCCCGGGTTATAGGGTGATCAATAATTCTGGTACTGACTAAATATTCTCTCCTTTTACCGTGAGAGCCACCTGTACCGGCAGAAGTATCCGTAACAAGTTTATTATTCTTATAATAAACATAAGGACCATCTTTCTGATTACGGTCACCCCATCCGCCAAGTCCCGTCATTTCATTATACTCCTTCCATGCCGGAAAAGAATTGTTTGCAGCATGGTAGAAAACTACTCCCCCTCCGTTTTTTACGAACTCAACAAAAGCGGTATTAGTTTTTTCTGACCATGAGTCGCCATTATAGTCGACTACGACCAGCTTATATTTCGAAAAATCAGGATCGAAAGTCTTCATATTACCACCTTTATCAGGTGTATTCATAATTACTGCAGAAAACAAACCAGTCTCATCCAGAATCTGTTTCAGAACAGGAGAACTGGCTTTCCAGTTATGATTATTCTGGCCCGTAATTATTAATGTTTTATAGACAGTCTCATTTTTACAGGCAGAGAAAAAGGTTAATAAGCCTGCAGCAACTATAAGAAGTAAATATTGTTTTTTCATGTCGTATTTGATTAAATTGTTGGTAAGGTCCATGGTTGACGATAAGGACGACTCAGGAGACCTGAGGCTCTCGGATTGCCGATTATCTCTTCTTTGTCAGGATCCCATTTAATTGTCTGTCCGGTGGTCATGGCAATTTCACCAAGTAAGGCAACTGATATTGCCCTGTAAGCAACTTCAACAGGAGCAATAGCCGGTTTTCCGGAACGTACGCAATCAATAAAATTCTGCCAATGGTTTTCGCTCTTATATAAATGGATCTCATTTTCTCCAATTACCTCATTCAGGATTTTTGGATCAGAAGCTGAAATAACGTCTCCACGGTCAACATGAACCCAGCCCAGATCTCCATGCCATGTTGTTCCCATGCCTAATGGAAGCCTGGATGCATTCGCAACACGCATTTCAATTCCATTTCCATATTTGCAAAGAAAATCATACTCCACGGGAACATTAAAAATTCCTTCAACCGGGTAAACACCAGCTCCGGAAATTTCAACCGGTCCGGTATGTTCAAGTCCTGCTCCCCAGTTGGCAATATCAATATGATGTCCGGCCCAGTCAGTTAGCTGACCACCGGAATAATCGAGAATCCATCGCCAGTCCCAATGTGAAACACCACGATATGGCACTTTTAATGCCGGTCCGAGCCACATTTCCCAGTTAAGTTCAGAAGGGACCTGTTGAACAGGAGGTGTACCTATACCTTTACTTCCATCAGGAAGTCCAACTTCAATGTACTTTACTTTTCCTACCCTCCCATTGATAGCAAGTTCGGCTCCACGGTGGAAATTGGCCACTGAGCGCTGCCAGCTACCAGTCTGCCAGATAATATTGTTTCTCTTTACGGCACTTACAATAGTCTGACCATCTTTTATGGTACGGCATATTGGTTTCTCTCCATAAATATTTAATTTTTTGTTGGCAGCAGCTGAATATATAATTCCATGCCAATGATCCGGAAGAGCAATAGATACAGCATCGAGCTTCTCCTTCTCAAGAAATTCCCTGTAGTCACTATATGTCCGGCAGTTTTTATTATTATTGGCCATATCGACAGTCTCTTTGGCTTTTGCCAGATGATGAGTATCCACATCACAGACAGCAACAAATTGTACAGCATCTTTGAGCTTAAGAAAATCTCTCATGTTGCTCATACCTTGCGATCCGACGCCTATTGAACCAATAACAATCCGATCGCTTGGCGCAATTTTTCTTCCCATCCCAAGCGCAGTTGAAGGAATAATCTGGGGAAGCACAATAGCGCCTGCAACAAGTGCAGCTGAACGTTTTACGAAATCTCTTCTTGATGATTTGTTTGCCATAATAAATTATTTTAAATGATGCCTGAATATAATGATTGATATATTAAATAGTCACAGGTGTGCCGGGGATTGGTGTTTCGAATACCTGATCAACAGGTCCCATTTCAATTTTTGAAGGACCCAGTTTCATATCGGATTTGAATATCTCATCCCATGTGATCAGACGACCGGTATAGGCAGCAGTCCTTCCCATTATTGCCGTCAAGGTTGAAATGGCAGTCCGTTCTGCTTCATTTACATAATTTCCCGTTCGTATTGCTTGAACAAGATGCATGTGTTCCTGTACATAAGGAGAAATCTTAACTGCATTCGTTGCATTTCCGTTTTCATCTTTCGGATATTCAAATTGCCACTTTATATTGCCTTTGAGATCCCAAATTGTGTTATTACAGTTGGTATAACCTTCGGTTCCCATAATAAGCTCTCCGGTACTATTTGAACAACTGTCGATCTGACGGCACATACTATGTGAGCTTACACCTGTACCATAATCAAAGTCGATACTGAAGAAGTCATACTGATCACCGGTAACCCTTCTTGCCCGGCCCCCGTATCCGATTGCTCTTTCAGGGTGTTTACCCATAAACCAGTTTATTACATCGATATTATGTACGTGTGTATCAAGAATATGATCACCACATAACCAGCAGAAATTGTTCCAGTTACGGATCATATATTCCATATCATTCCATCCTTTTTCCCTTTCACGGAACCATACATGATCCTGATTCCAGAAAGCTTTACCTGAGGTGATTGTTCCAATTGCACCCCCAACGACCTTTTTATATGTCTCTATATAATCTTGCTGATGACGTCTTTGCGTACCTGTTACAACACACAATCCAATAGCTGCAGCTTTTTTTGCAGTAGTTATTACCGACCTGATACCAACAGGGTCAACGGCTATGGGTTTTTCCAGAAATGCATGTTTATTATTTGCTACAGCCTCAAGAAAATGTTCTGGACGGAAGTGTGGTGGTGTAGCCAGAATAACAACATCCACTTCGGGAAGTGCCATCAGTTTTTTATACCCGTCAAATCCTACAAAACAGTTTTCTGCCGGAATAGGCAGTTTGAAGGATGCAAATCTCTCGCGGCATGAATCAATTTTATCCTGAAATACATCGGCAAGAGCAATGATCTCCAGATCGGGGCCAGCACTGATAAAATTTATTGCGGCTCCGGTACCTCTTGCTCCTACTCCAACCAGACCTGCTCTGAGTTTCTTGCCTTTGGGGGCTCCATTCAATATTGGAGGAAGACCGAGCGCTTCAATATCCGGTTTCCTTTTACATGCCGAAATAAAAGCTCCTGCCCCTGCTAATCCAATACCTGCAAGAGCTGTTTTACCAATAAATTTTCTTCTGTCAATATTTTGCATTTGTTTTCTGTTAAAATTCTCTTTTTATTTTCCTGTTATGCTATCAGCCTCACATACAACCCTGAATCCTAC
>JANYIW010000223.1 GCA_025358645.1 Bacteroidales bacterium | reverse complement strand
CTGACAACAAAGAATTGTTCTCCGGCTAAAATCAGTTTAAAGACCCCGCTGGTAAAATTTCATAAAGGAGAAATCCCTGAAATAGAACTAAATATCCCCTTTGTTTCTGCCATTATGCAATCAGTATCTGACAGCAATATGGCAATTGCTCTTGCAAAAAACGGAGGCCTGTCATTTATATTTGGCTCACAAGCAATAGAACAACAGGTTGAAATGGTAAAAAAGGTCAAAAATTATAAAGCAGGATTTGTGGTTAGCAATGCCAACCTGACACCTGAAAATACCTTAAATGATGTAATAGATCTTAAGACAAAAACAGGTTTTTCAACATTTGGCATAACTGATAACGGATCGTCAAACGGGAAATTATTAGGACTTGTTACAGGAAGGGATTATCGCCCGAATAAGGATAGTTCAGACAAAAAGGTTAAGGATTTCATGACTCCGTTTTCTAAATTGATTACCGGGAAACTTGGAATTTCTCTAAATGAAGCTAATGATATAATCTGGGATAATAAATTGAACGTTCTGCCTGTAATAGATGAAGGAAAGAGATTAAAATACATGGTCTTCAGAAAAGACTACGATAATCACAGGGAAAATCCAAATGAATTGTCTGATTCTCACAAGCGATTAATTGTCGGGGCAGGTATCAACACCAGGGATTATAAGGAAAGGGTACCTGTGCTTGTTGATGCCGGGGCAGATGTTTTATGCATTGACTCCTCCGATGGTTTTTCCGAATGGCAAAAAGAAACTATTGGATTCATCAGGGAGAAATATGGAGACAAAATAAAAATTGGCGCCGGAAATGTAGTTGATAAAGATGGATTTCTATATCTGACCGAAGCAGGAGCTGATTTTATAAAGGTTGGTATTGGAGGAGGGTCGATTTGTATAACCAGGGAGCAAAAAGGAATAGGGAGAGGTCAGGCTACAGCCCTGATTGAAGTAGCTCAGGCCCGTGACGAATATTTTAATAAAACAGGCGTTTATGTTCCAATATGTTCAGATGGCGGGATTGTCCAGGATTATCATATGGTTCTTGCACTGGCTATGGGATCAGATTTCATTATGATGGGCAGATATTTTGCACGATTTGATGAAAGCCCGTCTAAGAAAATAATGGTCGGAGGAAATTATGTGAAAGAATATTGGGGAGAAGGATCTAATCGCGCAAGAAACTGGCAGCGATACGATATGGGAGAAAGCAACAGTCTTACATTTGAAGAAGGCGTGGATAGTTATGTTCCCTATGCCGGAAAACTAAAGGATAATCTGGATATAACATTAGGAAAAGTCAAGTCAACAATGTGCAGTTGCGGTGCAATAACAATACCGGAATTAAAATCCAAAGCCAAGATAACATTAGTGTCGTCAACCAGTATTGTTGAAGGAGGTACCCACGATATTATTCCAAAAGAAACCAACAATTAGCAACTGAATTCACGCATCAAGCCTCACCCGTTATTTAGTGATTTTCTTCTTCGGATTTAACTTTTATATGGAATTAGTTGTTATTTAACAAGATATGACACAGCAGACTCCGGATATCAAAGAATTTTACAGTAAGGCTTTTTTATTAAGCTTATTTACAATCTTTTATAATATAATCGAAGGTGTCGTTGCTATATTTTTTGGTTACTCAGACGAAACCCTTACTTTGTTTGGTTTTGGTGTGGATAGTTTTATTGAGGTAATGTCCGGAATTGGCATCGCCGTAATGATCTACCGGATCAGGCAAAATCCTGAAAGCTCAAAAACCAGATTCGAAATAAGAGCATTAAAAACTACAGGCCTTGCTTTTTATTTATTGTCTGCCGGTCTTCTGGCGGGAATAGTCCTTAATATTATTACTCACCACAAACCCGTAACTACTTTATGGGGAGTTGTCATTTCGGTTATATCTATTGTTGTGATGACCTGGCTTATGAATGCAAAAAAGAGAGTCGGGAAACAATTAGATTCGGGGCCAATTATTGCCGACGCTAATTGTACAAAGGTATGCGTCTATATGTCTGTAGTACTGCTTCTCTCAAGTCTTATTTATGAAATGACAGGGTTTGTCTATGCTGATTTAATCGGAGCAGCAGGCTTAATTTATTTTTCAGTTTCGGAGGGGAAGGAAGCGTTTGAGAAAGCGAAAGGGAAAGAAGATGACTGTTGTAATTAGTGAATATTAATAACTTAAATTCAGAACTATGGAATACTATTTCAGTAAAACAATCGATGCTTCCTTTGACGAAGCCATAATCCGGATAACTGATGCACTTAAAACTGAAGGATTCGGAATTGTATCAGAAATCCGGATGCATGAAAAATTTAAAGAAAAGCTCGATATCGATTTTAAAAAATATACAATTCTCGGAGCCTGCATTCCGGCGTATGCCTATAAAGCCTTACAGGTGGAGGATAAAATAGGTACAATGTTGCCTTGTAATGTGATTGTTCAGGAGCTTTCAACAAATCAAATTGAAGTGGCAGCTGTAAATCCTATTGCCTCAATGATGGCAATTCAAAACCCTGGATTGGAAGGAATTGCTGGAGATGTGACAAATAAATTGGAAAAAGTTATTAATCAACTATAATTTAAGGTTTTGTCCATTATTCTCACATCCAATAACATTTAACCTCAAAGGTCTTTATCACTTTGGATTATTTCTGGTTGTGAATTTTTACTTACTTTAAATATAGTTTTAGCTGGTTTTGCACTAATCTGATCTCATGGAAAAAAAGATTGTAAATGATATTAATGATCTTGCAAATATTCTCAAGTTGTCAATAACAACAGTCTCACGGGTTTTAAATGGCAAGGCAGAAATTTATCGGATAAGTCCTGATACAAAACAGAGAGTATTAGATGCTGCAAGAGAATACAATTATATTCCAAATCAACTTGCGCGAGGATTAAAATTAAACAAAACTGCTACTTTTGGATTGGTTATACCTGATATTTCTAATCCGTTCTTTGCTGACATCGCAAAAAGTATAGAGTACGAAGCGAGAAGTAACGGGTATTCTTTAATGTTGTGTGATAGCAGGGAAAATATTGCTTTAGAAAAAGAATTAATAAACCTGCTTCTCAGTCATAAAGTAGAAGGTATAATTGTTGCACCTGTCGGGACTCAGTCTGAGCATCTGATTCAAACCTACATTTCCGGAACTCCATTGGTGATAGTTGACAGGTCATTTCCCGAGATTGATCTTCCATCAATTTGCTCAGATAACTATCAGGGAGGATTTGAGGCAGTGAATTATCTTATTTTAATGGGACATAAAAAGATAGTATGTATACAGGGCATTCCTGAAAGTTTTCCGAATAAAGAACGGGTACACGGTTTCATTGATGCATTACGAAATAATAAAATCCCTTTTAATCAGAGTATGATTGTAGGAAAAGATTTCAGCCTGGAGAATGGTTATAAACAAACAAGAATGGTATTCAGTCTTAAGGATCCTCCTACAGCCATTTTTGCTTTAAGTAACTTAATCTCACTTGGAGTATTGCAGGCAATAAAAGAAATCGGATTAATGATTCCTGACGATGTGTCTCTTATTTCTTTCGATGAGCAACCTTATTCTGCTTACCTTGGAACACCTATGACAACCATTGATCAGAAGAAGAGTGAAATGGGACAGTTTGCTGTCGAGATTTTGATAAAACAGATCAGAGAAAAAGATCCCGGTACAAAACCCCTGATCATGAAACTAAAAACTAACCTGATCATTCGTAATTCTGTTAAAAACTTAAAAAAATAATTACTTCCCTTTTTTTTAAATCATTGCGCTAACGTTTGAGCAAAATATATTTATTTAAAATATCCTTTTGGCTATTTTTATTAAGAAGATGTGTACAATTCTAAACGTATTAAAATATAATTCGGGGATTTGAAATTTATTCGTTCCGTTAATAAAACGAATTATTAGCAAATAATCAAATCATTTTAAATGGCTAATTTGAAATGACTGAATCTTCATGAGCGCTTATTAACTCTTCTAATCTACTATTAATTAAATCAATATGATTTTAGTTATGTTACTTAAAGCTAAAATTAAACCATTTGGCGGAAGGTTGGTTTTAAACTGATAAAAATGTATCGGATTATAATCAGATTTATTTATTAATGATTTTTTACTTTTAATTTCCTTAAATAGCCCGGTCAGATAATTGTACGTTTCTTAATTTTTACAAAGTTGCTTTGAAGTCAATTTTGTTAAATCTTAATCCATTTTTATCAAATCTGACTCTCCTTTTAACTTTAATTAACATATTTACAATATTTTTTTAAACATATTCTGTATTATACATATTATCAGTAATATAATGTGTCATAAATTTTATAAAAAACAGGGTAATATTTCATTATTCTGACAATTATTCAAGGTAAATCAATTAATGATGTTTTTAAATTGCAAATAATGTTTATACATTGCGCAAACGTTTGTACTAAAAATTAATTAAGTATTTGAACTAATCTTAAAGCCTAAATGAAAAAAAGTGAAACTAACTTAATTCAAACCAAAAAGAGTCCTGTTATTCTCTTATTAAAGCTCTTTATGGTTGTTTTTCTTCTTCTTTCGCAAATCAGTGTATCGGCCCAACAAAAGAATATATCCGGCACTGTATTGGGAGAAGATAAAGCTCCATTACCCGGTGTATCTGTATCTGTAAAAGGGACTACTCTTGGAACACTTACTGATAGCAATGGTAAATTTTCTCTGCCAGTCCCTGAAACTGCAAAAACTCTGGTTTTTAGTTTTATCGGGTTGTTGCCCCAGGAAGTAGTAATAGATAATAAAGCTGTCTATGAAGTGATTCTTTCCCAAAGCACTGTAGGTCTTGATGAAGTTGTGGTTGTTGGCTATGGCACCCAGAAGAAAGCCAGTCTGACTGGTGCGGTATCTTCTGTAAATGAAGAGGATCTCCGTACCTCAGTTGACGCGAACATCGCTTCGCGCCTTCAGGGCCATGTAGCGGGTGTAACAATTACAACAGACCATTCGCCAGGTGGCTCTGCTTCTGTACGTATTCGTGGGGTTGGATCGATAAATAATAACGATCCTCTTTATATCATCGATGGAGTTCCTGTAAGTGGAGGTCTGAATCAGATTAATCCAAATGACATTCTGAGTATGTCCGTTTTGAAAGATGCTTCATCGTCTGCAATTTATGGTTCGCGTGCTGCAAATGGTGTTATTATCGTAACAACAAATCGTGGTGCTTCAGGTAAAACAAAAATGAATTTCTATGCTCGTACCGGCGTTCAGCGAGCTACAAATAAATTGAATTTATTAAATACCCAGGAAATGGGAGATCTGCTTTGGCTCGAGTTTAAAAACCAGGGACTTGTACCCGGGCAGGTAGGTTGGGGCGATTTGCAATATGGATATGGACCTGCCCCGGTCATTCCGGATTACATCCTTCCGACAGCAGGAATGGATGGTTCAGTAGATGAAAGTACATATAGTTACCCCACTCCATATAATGCTATAACCAGAGCCAATAAGACAGGGACAGATTGGTATGATGAAGTATATACAGTAGCTCCTTTGCAGGAATATAACCTTTCAGTTTCAGGTGGAAATGAAAAGAATACATATTCAATATCGGCTGGCTATATGAATCAGAAAGGTATAGTTATTTATACCGGATTCGATCGTTATTCATTACGGTCAAATGTCGACACTAAAATTGCTGACTGGTTACAAATAGGCGAAAGTATTGGAGTTTCGTATACCGATAGAGTAGGTATGACGAATAATGATGAATATAGTCCTGTTGCTATGGTTCACCGTACACCTCCTATAGTGCCTGTTTATGACATCATGGGTAACTTTGCAGGGTCTAAGATTGCAGCTACCGGGAATTTCCAAAATCCAGTAGCCACTCTCTACAGAGGTAAAGATAATCATGAAAAACAATTAAGAATTCTTGGAAACGTTTTTGCCCAGGTTAATATTACTAAAGATCTAACCTTTAAATCATTACTGGGAGTCGATTTTAATAATTCAAGATCTGTTAGCAGGAATCTCATAAATCCTGAATATGTCCAGGCATCATCCGTCTCAAGTCTGGGTCAGAACTACAATGGAATTTTCCAGTATAACTGGTCAAATACATTAAACTTCAAAAAAACCATAGCATCCAATCATAATTTGAATGTATTAATTGGTACTGAAGCTGTTGATAACAATAGTGAATTTCTTAATGCCGGCAGGTCAACCTATGCCTATCTGAACCTTGACTATATGGTACTTGATGCAGGGGAAACCAATATGACTAATAGCGGATCTTTTGACAGATGGGCGCTCTTTTCATATTTCGGACGTTTAAACTATGACTTTGCAGGAAAATACCTTTTCGAAGCCACGATACGCCGCGATGGATCTTCTCGTTTTGTTGGCGGTAACCGTTGGGGAACCTTTCCGGCATTCTCGGCAGGATGGCGCGTTTCAAAAGAATCCTTTATGAGTAACCTGTCCTGGCTAAACGATCTGAAACTGCGTGCAGGCTGGGGACAGAATGGAAATGATAATGTTGGTAACTATAATGCTTATACTACCTACCGGTCCAATGGAAATGAATCTTATTACAATATCACCGGTGCAGGCAGAACTTCTTCGGCAGCTGGTTTTCATCAATATCGGTTAGGTAACCCTCTCGGTCAATGGGAAGCAACTTCCACAACTAACTTTGGAGTTGATATCACTTTGTTTAATAATAAGGTAGAAGCTAACCTGGATATTTATAACAGAACAACATCAGGAATGCTCTATCCGGATTCAAAACCTGCAACATGGGGAACTCTTGTATTCCCTTCTGTAAACATAGGTCAGATGAGAAATTCAGGATTTGATTTGATTCTGGGTTATCGTGACGAAATAGGTAACGATTTCTCCTTCAATATAAAGACAAATTTCTCTCATTATAAGAATGAGATAATTAAATTAAATTCTAATCCAAACGAAATACGTTACGGTAGTAGTCTCAGGGAAGAAGTATATACCGCAACAAAAGTAGGCAAACCTATCTCATCATTTTATGGGTATGTTGTTGAAGGTATATTTAATACCCCGGAAGAGATTAGTGCATGGCCAAAGTATAACCCCGATATTAATGGTGTTGATTCCTATAGCAAACCTGGAGTTTTTAAGTATAAAGACGTAAATGGTGATGGGAAGATTACTGCAGATGACAGAACTTTCATTGGAAGCCCTCATCCCGTTTTATCATATGGTGTAAATATGGAGTTGCAGTATAAAAACTGGAGTGTTGTCATGTTCTTCCAGGGTGTTTACGGTAATGATCTTACAAATTATGTAAACCGCTGGACTCTGTTCAAACAATTTGAGGGAAACAGAAAAACGGAACGTCTTTATGAATCGTGGACAGCTGAACGCTACGCCAGCGGAGCAAAAATAAGCATGCCTATAGCAACTAATAATGATGCTATTATGCAAAAACAATCTTCATTTTTTATTGAGGATGGCTCATACTTCAGAATGAAAGCACTCCAGATAGCTTATGTTCTTCCGGCCAACCTTACTTCAAGGTTAAAAATTGAACGTCTTCAGTGCTTTGTTGAAGTTTCCAACTTATTTACTATAACTAAGTATAGCGGCCTCGATCCGGAAGTTCCATTCATTAACACAACTACTATGGGAATTGATCAGGGTATCTATCCAACATCTCAAAATATTATGTTCGGAATCAAGCTGGATATTTAATTTAAAATTTATAGATATAAATATGAAAAAGTTAATATTTCTTGTAATAATAGGTTTGACAGGGACACTATTTTCCTGTTCAGAAGACTGGCTTGACACTAAACCGAAAGGGCAAGCTGACCTTCCTACATTCTATGCGAAAAAGGGAGTAAACGATCTCTTAATCGGAGCATATGCAGACATTGACGGCCATAATAACCAGACTGGCGAGGGATGGGCAAGTTCAGTTACAAACTGGGTTTGGGGAAGTGTAGCATCCGATGATGCTTATAAAGGCTCAAATTCCGGAGACCAAAGCCAGATTAACGCTATTGAGGGATTTTATGTAGATGCTGCAAATTCATATGTCTACGATCATTGGCGGTTTTATTATGACGGAGTTGTAAGAACGAATGATGTTATGAGAGCTCTTGTGCTGGCTAAAGATATGACCGACCTCGAAAAAGTGCAAGTTGAAGCACAGGCCAGATTCCTTCGTGCTCACTTCTATTTTGAACTTACAATCATTCATGGAAAGGTTCCTTATATTGATGAGAAAACACCAGATCCATCGTTAGTGCCAAATGATCATGTTTTATGGCCTGAAATAGAATCTGATGTGAAGTTCGCAATTGATAATCTTCCATTAAAATGGAATGATAAAGGTCGTGCATCAAAATGGGCAGCAAAAGCTTTCCTGTCGAGGATTTATATGTTTCAAAAACGGTATACTGACGCGAAACCTGTACTTGAGGATATTTACAATAATGGTGGATTTAGTCTTGTACCAAGCTATGAAATGAACTATACTACCAAGAATGTTAATAATTCTGAATCTATATTTGAAATACAATATGCTGTAAATGATGGTTTCACAGGTAATGCAGCAATGGCCGACGGAATATGCGGCCCTCAGTTCATAGGTTCCAGTGGTTTCTTTCAGCCTACCCATAGTCTTGTCAGCGCATTCAGAGTTGACAATTCAGGTCTTCCTCTGTTAACTGATACTTACACTACTGACGATATACTACCTTATTCCAAAACAGGAGCATCCGTTTTATATACAGGTCCGGTCGATCCGCGTCTTGACATATCAATAGGCCGGCCTGGTGTTCCAATACTTGACTGGGGAATTCATAAAGGTGATTCATGGGTTCGTAACGTAAATAATGGCGGACCATATGTGAATAAAAAAAGCATGTTCTCAAAGGCAGAAAAAGGAATTGTTTCAAGCTTAACAGGTCGTGTATTCCTGAACGCCAACAACTATAGGAAATATAAATTAAGCCATGTAATTCTTTGGCTGGCTGAATGTGAAATCGAAATTGGTTCGCTTAATAAAGCTACCATGCTGGTAAACCAGATCCGTGGGAGGGCCAAAGCTTCCACTATCGTAAAATTTGACGATGGTACCCCTGCAGCGAATTACAAAGTTGAACCATACTCCACTGATTTTGCATCAAAAGAATTTGCACGGTTAGCAGTTCAAATGGAAACCAGGCTTGAATTTGGTATGGAGGGAAATCGTTTCTTTGATTTGGTCCGATGGGGAATTGCAGGTGATGTAATGAACAAATATTTTAGTGTTGAGAAAACCAAATTAGATTACCTTGCTGATAAACATTTTTCTACCGGACAACACGAGATCTGGCCTGTACCACAATCTCAGATAGATATTACAAATATGAATGGAGACATCTTAGTACAAAATGTAGGGTATTAAACTATTTGTGTGTTTAAAAATATCTTATAATTAAGGTATATATAAATATGAACTTAATAATAATTAAAAAATAAAAAATGAAAACCAAAACGTTATTAATACTGTTATTGATTGTCATTAGTTCTGTGAGATACTCTTATTCTCAATCAGCTGATAAGCCAACAATATCACTTATGGTATGGGACGAAAAAGCAATAGAAGGAGCCAGTTCCGCCGAGTTTATTTTATATCAGGTCGGTACGTTTAAACCTGATTTAGCTGTACATTTTAAAACTACAGGAACAGCAAGAAATGGTTATGATTATAGAATTCGTGAGAATATCCAGATGAGAAATTCCCAGACATCTATAAAAATTAAACCAGTTGAGAATATGTTATTAACTGGAAATAAAACGGTAACTATTACCCTGCTCCCTGATTCAGCTTATGCTATCGATCCGAAAAATTCAACCAAAACTATTACTATTCAGGATTCTGAAATGCCAATAGTACAGTTTATGCTACCTGGTTCTAATGGGCAGGAGTCGGCTCAGGGAAATGTTGAGCTGATTTTATCAAAACCGAGCTCAGAAGATGTCAGAATTGATTACACAGTATCAGGTGTTTTGGCAAAAAATGGAGTAGATTTTAACCTCCCTGCTGGTTCCTTGGTAATGCCTGCAGGAACTGTTAAAAAAACCTTACCTCTTAACGTTGTTAATAATAACGTGGCAGAAGATGATAAAACAATCATTATTAAAATAGAGAATGCTTCAAACGCAAATATCGGTGTAAATGAAAAACATTTCTATACAATAATTAATGATGATGGTGAAGTAACCAGAAGCTCTGTTTACGATAAGATTTATGGAATATTACTGGGTTCAAGAGGCGGCTCTTCTCTGGGAATGGTTGTTGAAGGTGTTGGTCAGATTCCGGAGATCGAAAGACTATATGGTGTATTCAATGAATTTATTCCCTGTAACCATTATGACGTACCCTGGTCCCATCCGGCAGGAGGAACAGAAGATGGAATCGAGCGTCAGAAGGTAATAAGTACTGCAATAATTGACAAACAGGATAGAATTACTGCTCAGGACCTGATGAATGTCTGGGTAAGAGATTTTGAGATGGAAGATATGTACAACATGACCCAGCCTTATGACAGGACATTACTGGCTTACACCAAATGGGGAGTACCACCTGAAGGATTACCAAAAACTGTATATGGCATGCCAAGTGACCTTGGTGATCATATTCATCTTACAGCACGGGTTTTCCATCCGATACCAATAATAAATGCGGGTGATCCTGAGAGCGCGATTAAAGACACTAAGGAAATTGGCAGGGTTTATTATGAGCTTAGGGATGATGATGCTTTTGTATGGGGTGGAGTATATAACGCTGCATTAACAATTGCTATGTTACCTGGTGCAACTGTAAACTCAGTTATTGAAGGCGCTTTAAAATACGCTACACCTGAAATTCGTGCAGAAATTGAACACGGCCTCGCTATTGCAGATAAATACACTGACCCAATGGACAAAAGATTCAGAGTTGAATTGAATGCAATGTATGGCGATGAATCAAGCCCTTATTATGCAAATAAAAGGATGACAAAGTACATCGGTTCTTCAATTTATGAAAATGTTACCTGTTCATTCGCAATTTTTAAACTTACAAAAGGTAATGTTGAACAGGCTGTTATGGTAGCTAACAATAGAGGTCGTGATACTGATTGTACTGCTGCAAGCGCGGGAGCCATGGCAGGTGCATTAACAGGAACCACTACTATTCCAAAAGAATGGGCAGAAAAAATGGAAACGGGAATGCTGAATACTCCCTATACAAATTCTCATCTTACAAATAAAGCTACTGCACAGGCTTTATACAGGGCACTCCAGAACAAACTAAAAAGGATGACGGAGGAATTGACTGTTGCAGAAAAGAAATACGGGAAAAAATTGCCGGTTGATGATATAAACAAGAAAAAGTATTTAAAACTTATGCATGAAATTGGAGTTAATTAATTATCTCTTCAATTTACAAAACAAAATGCTGAATGAGATCAATAGTTCGGTTGTTTCAGGAATCGTAGTTAGTTAGGTTAGTATAGGGGATCGGACTATTGATCAATTTGGCTTTTGAAAACAAATAACCATGTCTGATAATGGTTGATATAAAGAACACTTGGTAAATATAATTTAGGAAATTTTATTAATAAAAACTTTATGAAAAAAAGGGAATTTATTAAAAAAGCGAGCCTGCTTTCAGCATCGGTGTTAGGAGTATCTTCTTTAGGTTTTAGTGAAAATAAATCTGTTAATAATCCGGTGATCGGTAAAGAAGTCAACCCAACTGCTCCAATGAATCTTGTTATTGGAAGTGACCACGCAGGCTTTCCACTTAAAGCGCCGTTGATGAAAATATTGAAGTCAATGAACTACAACGTCAAAGATGTCGGATCATTTAATCCGGAACCTGTGGATTTCCCTGATATAGCTCTTCTTCTGGCAGCTGAAATAAAGAGCGGTCGTGCTGAACGAGGAATTATGGTATGTGGTACGGGCGTCGGTGCAGCTATTGCCTGTAATAAGATTCATGGAATCAGAGCCACTCTTAGTCATGATACCTACTCAGCACATCAATGTGTGGAACACGATAATGTAAATGTACTTTGCATGGGAGCTCAAATAATCGGAATAAGTATAGCAGAAGAAGTAATGAGGAATTTTATTAATGCTAAGTTTAGTACTGAGGAGCAGTTCCGCCGGCGTGTTGAAAAATTAAATCAGTTCGATCAGGTAGCACCTGATAAATAGCTGGAAGTTTCCTTGTCATAGTATTAAGTGGTCATTGAAAAGTTAATATGAGGAGAATTATTAATATCTTTTTGATGTCATGTCATCTCATTATATTAATTTCGATAAATATCACTTAACGTAATAATAATTATAAAACAAAAAAACAATAACTGGAATATAAAATGTCTTTGAAAAAAATCGTTGTAATTGGTAGTATCAATACGGATATGGTTGTTAAAACCTTAAAATTACCAGTACCCGGAGAAACCATTCTTGGAGGAAAATTTTTGATGACTCCCGGAGGAAAAGGAGCAAATCAGGCTGTTGCTGCTGCAAGATTAGGTGGGAACGTTTCATTTATTGGTAAAATTGGAAGTGACATTTTTGGCAAGGAATCTAAAAAGATTTTAGAATCTGAAAATGTAAATACTAATTATCTTTTTATTGATAAAAAAAATCCCTCGGGAGTAGCTCTTATAACAGTCGATAAAAATGGAGAAAACTGCATAGTTGTTGCTTCTGGTTCAAATGCCTGCCTTTCGGTATCCGATATTGAAACTGCAAAAGAGGAAATTCTGTCTTCAGATATCATTCTTGTGCAACTTGAGATACCAATTGAGACTGTCGAATACATTGTAGATCTTTGTTATAACAATGATAAAACAGTAATTCTTAATCCGGCACCTGCCACAAATCTATCAGATGAACTTTTGAGAAAAGTATCTATTATTGTACCTAACGAAACAGAGGCTGAATTATTAACTGGAGTTAAGGTGTCAGACCTGACTTCAGCAGAAACAGCTGCCAGATATTTATTAAATAAAGGGATATCGGTTGTTGTTATTACTCTCGGTAATAAAGGAGCATTATTATGCACATCAAGCGAAACTCAGTATATTCCGTCTCCCTTAGTTGAATCTATTGACAGCACAGGTGCTGGTGATGTCTTCTGTGGTGCATTGGCTCTTTCAATATCAAAGGGAATTGAATTAGCCGACTCAGTGAGATTTGCCAATAAAGCTGCATCAATCTCTGTAACGCGAATGGGCGCTCAGGCTTCTGCTCCACAAATCAAAGAAATTGAATTGGAGTCTTCAATTTTAAAAAATGAGTTAAAAAATTAGCTCCTTTAACATTCTAAAACTTATTAAAATGTATATAGTAAATTCATATTCAACAGCGATAATTTTCACAATTATAACTATGCTTTGCTGGGGTTCCTGGGCGAATTCGCAGAAGATTGCCAGTAAAAGCTGGCGGTTTGAACTCTTTTATTGGGACTACGTTATAGGGATTTTTATCTTATCTGTCATTATGGCTTTTACCCTGGGAAGTAATGGTGAAAAAGGTATGGGATTTATTGAAAGTATAAAACAAGCTCATCTATCAAATATTGTTAGTGCAATGATTGGAGGAATTATTTTCAACCTTTCCAACATTCTCCTTGTGGCTGCAATTGCCATTGCAGGAATGTCACTGGCATTCCCCCTGGGTGTTGGTCTGGCAATGGTACTTGGGGTATTAATCAACTATATAGCAACTCCAAAAGGTGATGCAATGCTTCTGTTCACTGGTATTTTCATTGTAACAATAGCAATTGTTCTGGATGCAATGGCATATAGAAGGTTGGCAAAGAGTGAAAAAAGGACTCCTTCAAAGGGAATTGTATTATCCGTTCTCGCGGGCTTCTTAATGGCCTGGTTTTTTAGGTTTGTTGCCAGTTCGATATCATCAAATCTTGAAGTACCTGAAGTTGGGAAACTTACTCCCTATAGTGCCTTTTTCTTCTTCGTTATGGGTATAATAATAAGTAACTTCTTATTTAATACCTACCTTATGAAGAAACCTATTGATGGACCATCAGTTACGTTTAAACAATATTTTTCTGGTGATTTTAAAAGTCATCTTTCAGGTATTATTGGAGGTATGGTTTGGGCTATTGGTACCTCACTTAGCTTAATAGCAGGAGATAAAGCAGGATATGCAATTTCTTACGGTTTGGGGCAGGGAGCTACAATGATCGGAGCATTCTGGGGTGTTTTTATCTGGAAAGAATTCAGAAATTCATCAAAAGGGACTTATCAATTGCTGTTCATGATGTTTTTGCTGTTTATTATTGGTCTGGGCATAATTGTCTATGCTGGAAAAAATTAGTATAATATTCTTAAAAGATCATATTAATGAAAATTTTTCAAAAATCAGGTAATGAGTCAAAACTAAAAGTAGGAATAGCAGCTGATCACGGGGGATTTGAACTCAAAGAATATTTGGTTTCAGAGCTCAGACAAGCCGGTTATGAAATAACTGATTATGGCAACAGTGAACTTGATCCGGACGATGATTATCCTGATTTTGTAATTCCTCTGGGATTTGCTATAGTCTCACATAAGGTAGACCGGGGCATCGCAATATGTGGCAGCGGAGTAGGCGCTGACATCATCGCGAATAAAATAACCGGAATACGGGCAAGTCTTATTACTGAAGTATATTCCGCACATCAGGGGGTTGAGCATGACGACATGAATCTTATATGTCTTGGTGGATTGGTTGTAGGTCGTAATCTTGCATCTGATCTGGTAAATACCTTTCTCAAGTCTGAGTATATTAACAAGGAATCTCACCAACGTCGTTTGCAAAAAATATTTGATTTTGAAAATAGAAAATTAAATTATTGAATACTAAGACTGCATTAATTTGAACTATATACAATTAATAAATTGCATAAATTTTATTGTTTATTAACTTAAAGATGAAAAAAGCAACCCATTTCCATCTTTTCCAGTTTATACTACCGTTGAAAAAAGGATTAATGTCCAGGATATGCTTATTCCTGTACTGACTTAAACCCAAGAAGAATGTTAAAAATACTAATACTCCCGATACTGCTGATTTTCAACCCAATTCATGTAACTCTCACAACTATTAACCAGGCTCAGGGGTCCGATTCCATGAAAGTTTTTTTCAGAATGTATTATGATGATTTTTTAAGGGATTATAAACTGTATGATCAGGATATTGATTTTGAGAAAATGTCTGTAAGCGAGTCCTTTCCCGCTGATCTGACAAACAAATATTTCAATGATAAAGTCAATATCTATATAAATAGCAAACCTCTGACAGGGAAGGTGTTAACATTAACCATTCTGGACAATGAACTCTTACTGAATCTGCTTTACCAGTCCGAAATAAATCCAAAGAAGATCAAAATCAGGAACCGGGTTTTAACCGGAGTACATAGCGATCAGACAAATATGATCTTTATAAACGTAAACAAAAATGAAGAGGCAATGAGGCTTACGCCTGAACATGATATGGAAACCTGGTCATTTTATAAGTGAGACAGTCTCCTCATTATGCCCGGGAGTAAGTTTTATCCCCTTTTCAAAGTTGTTTATTCTTATTATCATTAAGTTTTCCTGGTTGCTGTACCAATCAGCGAGCATCAGATTTCTGACAGTCAGGTTCCTTGGGTTTTTACTTGACCTGTAAATCAGATTCAGAGTAATGGCATTATCAGTGAGATCGGAACTTAACAACTTCCCTATCAGTAGTTTATTGTTTACATAAATGAAGATTTTGGAATTAAAGTACTGGTTTATCAGGTCCGTGGGAAATGGCTGCTTGCTGAATAATCTGATTAAGTTTCTGTCATCGTCTATTGTCTGTAAGTCCTTCAGAAAATCATCGAAATCCATTCTGCAGGAAACTTTTAAAGAATCTGTCCCCTGAACATAGTCAATACTGGTCATCGTTACATGTCCGGGATGCGTAATCAGACATAATGTTATAACTAAGGCTCTTAACATCTTTCTTCAGTTCCTGAATTTTAGTGTGATCATTTTAGTCTTTCACAATAGCCTAAACTCAAAAGTCAAAGTTAATTTTTTTCAGACTACCGATAGTTATGTTGTAATTTATATTTAACGCCTGACGCCTGACGCCTAACTACTCACCTCACTCCTCAATTTTCTCCCTCACTTTAACTCCACCCGCATTATTAATATTCAATATAATAGTTATATTAGCAGTTCATATCAGGTTTTAATGATAGGAAGGTCTGCCGGCAATATAAAGAAGTTAATTATAAGTCTGTTAATTATTACATTATTAACTGGTTATCTGTATTCCCAGAATCAAAACATTGGCGGTATAATAAACATTTACAAAAGTGTTGTGGCTATTGGTCCGGGGACCGACAATGTTACATTGAATGATGTTGGTAGTATTAATGCCGGCGATATTGTTCTTCTGATCCAGATGAAAGGATCTCTTATAAATGTTCCTGAAACGGGATCTTACGGCTCATACAAAGATTCTGTCGGAGCAACAGGTAAGTATGAATTTCTTAAAGTACTTTCTGTAAATGGTGGAACAAAAGTTGTGGTTTTTACAAATAATATAATAAACCCTTATGATCTGACCGGGTTAGTCCAGTTAGTTAAAGTCCCTTTCTACAGTAATTCAGCTGTAGTTACCTCAACACTTACCTGTGCACCGTGGGACAGCACAGCCAAGATCGGCGGTGTGCTTACTATGATTGTCGGCAAATCTCTATCTCTGAAGGCCAATATTGATGTGTCAGGAAAGGGCTTCATTGGAGGCAAAATTTCAGTTGGACCGGGAAATTGTCAGGAAATTGGTGGTAATGATAAATTTAGTTATCCTGAGAGCTACAATAATTCAGGTTTTAAGGGAGAGAGTAGTGCTATTAAGGCCT
>JANYIW010000184.1 GCA_025358645.1 Bacteroidales bacterium | reverse complement strand
CCCCTCCAAAAGAAACGAACCAAAGAAAAAGAGGCCGGAAATGACAAATTCAGCCAAAACGGGCGCCTGCTACACCAGCCATAATGGCGCAACCGTTTTAACTGAATTTCGCACCATTTCCGGTTTGCCCCCGCTCTGTAATTTAGAATGTTAAGTAACAGAATGATTGTTGGTTGGATTTATAGGGGCCTTAGTCCCGATAGCTATCGGGATTGGGAAGTTGCGATGGTTTTGAAGCTTGCTGCGAAGGCCCTTTGTAAGCAATACTGTCTGAGGAGGACGAAGGACGACGAGTTGTATTGCGTGGGGAAAAGAAAGTAACATATATTTAAAGCGACTTCTTATTCAGGAAGCCTGGAAGGCGAATAATCCAAATAGTTATATATTTGCTCTCAAATAATCTCAGATGCCTGACTTGAGAAAACGAATCTTCTTATTTTGTCTTGTCAATATAATTCTATTGAATACAAATCTCTTTAGCCAGGAGGTCCCTCAACCTATTGACAATAAAGGGATCTATGAATTCCTTGATGAACTTGCAACCATCCATATAATTACCATTAACTCTGCAATAAAACCATATTCAAGGCTTTTCATTTCGCAGAGGCTGAAAGAGGCGGAAGGAAAAGAGGATCAGCTAAATCCAAGACAGCAGAAAGAACTCGACTTCTATCTTATGGATTTCGGGAAGGAGCTTCATGCCGGGAGAGAGTGGAACAGACGCAGAGATCTTTTTTATTACAAGGACTCTCTTTTCTCATTGACTATAAACCCTATTCTTGGCGGCGAGATATTTTCAAACTCCTCTGGAAAGGCAACATATTTACGTAACGGAGCAGAAGCCCGTGGATATATCCAAAAGTGGGGATTCTATGCCTCCCTTCGCGATAACCATGAGAAGCCACTTCTCGGACTGCCTCAATATCTTACCCAAAGAGTGAATGGACATATAAAAGGGACTTACGACTGGAGTGAAATGCGGGGAGGTGTCACTTATTCGTGGAAATGGGGTAATGCCGGATTGGTAAAAGATAACCTCCAATGGGGGAACAATTATAACGGTGCAAATATTTTCAGCGGGAACAACCCTTCATTTATCCAGCTTAGATTGCATATCTCTCCCGTAAAATGGTTTGATTTCAATTATTTTCATGGATGGCTTAACTCGATGGTTGTCGACAGTTCAAATTCTTATTGGGTCACAAACAGCTATGGAACCAACTACCGCGAGGTCTACCATAAGAAGTTTATTGCCGGCAACATGTTTACCTTCACTCCGTTTAAGGATCTTAATATTTCAGCCGGTAACAGTATTGTTTACAGTGACGAGAACGCCAATCCTGCCTACCTGATACCGCTCTTCTTTTATAAGTCAGTTGACCACTCTCTTACATCCGGAATAGATAATATGAACTCTCAGATGTTCTTTGATATCAGTTCGCGACAAATCAAAAACCTCCATCTTTATGCCACAATGTTTATTGATGAACTATCGGTAAGCAGGTTTAATAAAAAAGATGAATGGAACTTCTTTAGCTATAAGGCAGGATTCAGATTAACTGATCTGCCGGTTTCCAATCTTTCCTTCACGACAGAGTTCACCTATACCTATCCTCTTGCATTTCAGCACTATGTACCCACTCTGACTTTCCAGAACGCCGGGTATAACCTGGGGCATTATCTGAAGGATAACGCACAAGAATGGTATATTGCTTTTGACTTCCATCCGGTAAGAACTCTTGACATAAATCTTTATTTTCTCGATGCGATACGCGGTCCCGACTATACGGAGCTTGGTGTGAACCGCATTGGCAATCCACCGATGGCTTCAATTAAATGGCATAACACATCTTATGGATTGAAGGCTTCTTATCAGGTTGTTAATGACCTGTATACCTGGCTCTCAATCTCAACAGGCTATATCAGAGGAGATCCCAGGTGGAGTCCGGAGTATTCTTATGGGAGGAAAAACACAGTAAATATGGGAGTAAGTTTAGGATTTTAGGTCATTAGTTCTTGCGTTTATGCAGTCTTGAAAGCAACTATCAGCATTATAATTATGTCATATCTGAACAAAATGGCTAAATATTTATTTACTTCGCATTATCAGCCTATCGTTTGAGATAAACCAATGGAAAAAAGTAAGTTCAGGGCAATCACACTTTTAGCAGATATTATCATTTTGGCTATATCATTTCTTGCTTTGGTATGGACAAAACCTGCAAGCCTGAGATTATACCTCCCATCGCATACCCCTTTCTTTCTGGGTCTGGCGCTCATCTGGATTATAGTTTCTCTTCTAAACGGGAAGATGCACCGGGGCAGAATTATCAATTTTACCACACTTTTCTACAGGGTTCTCACGAGTAATATTATTTCTGTCTCAATCACTGCTCTTGTAATGTATAGTTTCAGGGATTATGATTATTCAAGAACAATAGTACTTGGAACGGCATTGCTTGCCACACTACTGGAACTGATTTTCGGGTTTGTATATTTGGCTTTTAAAAAAGCAATAGTGCAGGATTCTGAAGAGTATGAGAAATACAAGACTTATAAAATGCCCAGTGAATATGACCTTGTCAGGGGTGTTAACGGGAACGGGGAAAAGAAAGAAGAATATAGTGACGTAAGTCCGGGTATTGCCATGGCTATTGAAAAAGAGGTTGGATCAGAAATTGCCGGTGCAATCCTTCGGATGACCTGTAGTAACTTCACTGACCGCACTGCCGTTTTATCAACTACCACGGTTTTTAATATTACCAGCCTGGTAAAAGAGAAATATGATTATATAATCAATCTTCACAAAATAAATGATATTAAGAAGCTCGACAGCTTTCTCGATGCTGTAAACCATAAACTTGCAGTGAAAGGTTTTTTCTTCTGTTGTGTCGAGACCAAAGACCAGAGGAAGCACAGGCTCTTAAAAAAATATCCTCCCCTGTTAAATTATATCTATTATTTTTTCGATTTCATTGTAAAACGTATTCTTCCTAAACTTAAATTCACCCGGGGAATTTATTTTTTTCTTACCCACGGGGAAAATACTGTACTATCGCGAGCCGAAACGCTTGGAAGGCTTTCCAGGGCAGGTTTCAGGATCAAACAGGAGTTATTCATCGGTAACCTTTTGTGTATTGAAGTCAGGAAGATTGAAGAACCTTGCCTTTTAAATGAAAGAGTTTACGGTCCATTGATTGCCTTATCAAGGGTAGGGAAAAATGGTAACATGATAAAGGTATATAAGCTCCGGACTATGCACCCTTATTCCGAATTTATACAGGATTATGTCTATGAACAATATGAACTTCAGAATGGAGGTAAGTTTAAAAATGATTTCCGTATAACTTCATGGGGAGCGATCTGCAGACAGATATGGCTCGATGAGCTGCCTATGCTTATGAACTTTTTCCGGGGCGATATGAAGTTTATAGGTGTCAGACCTTTGAGCAGACATTATTTTGAGCTCTACAGAAAAGATGTTCAGGAGAGAAGAATAAAATATAAACCCGGACTGATTCCACCATTTTATGCAGATATGCCTGCCGATCTTGAGGAGATACAGGCTTCCGAAATAAAATACCTTGATTCATTCGACAAACATCCATTTGCTACCGATTTTCGATATTTCTGGAAATCGGGATGGAATATACTTTTCAGGAAAGCGAGGAGCAATTAAAAGATGTGAGGTGTGAGGAGTGAGGCGTGAGGTATGAGGAAAAAGCTCAGGGTGCAGGGCACAGTGAAAGAAGGTGTGAGGAGTGAGATTCACATATATATTCAGTGATTTTTAAATTAATAAAAAAACAATACCTTTGCCGGATAAAAAATAACTATGGCTGAAAAGACAAGATATTCTGATGTTGAGCTTGAGGAGTTCAGAGAAATTATCCTCATGAAGCTGGATAAAGCCAGAAAAGATTATGAGATACTAAAGTCCAGTATAACTCACGAAGAGAGCAATGATACTATGGATACCTCTCCGACTTTCAAAGTTCTTGAAGAGGGCGCCACAACTTTATCAAAGGAGGAAGCAGGTCGTCTGGCACAACGTCAGGAGAAATTCATTCAACATCTCCAGGCTGCTTTGATCAGGATTGAAAATAAGACTTACGGCATTTGCCGCGAAACAGGGAAACTTATCTCAAAGGAAAGACTAAGAGCTGTACCTCATGCTACTCTGAGCATGGATGCAAAGATGAAGCAGAAATAGGAAAATTCACAACAGGATCAGGGTACTACTTCGCCAACTGCTGCTTTACTATTCTGGCAATATACTTCCCTAAAATATCGAACTCGATGTTAACAATTGTGCCTTTTTTGATCGTGTGAAAGTTGGTCATTTCCCAGGTGAAAGGAATTATGGCGACTTCAAATGACCGTGATTGTGAGTTGACAACTGTAAGGCTCACACCGTTTACGGATACTGATCCTTTTTCGACTGTAATATAATCGTCCTGAGCAGGTTCATACTCAAAGGTATAGTACCAGCTTCCTCCTGCTTCCTTAACATTGGCACATACCGCAGTCTGATCAACATGTCCCTGCACAATATGTCCGTCGAGCCTTCCATCGAGACGGGTGCTGCGTTCCAGGTTGACTTTATCTCCCGGCTTGAGCAATCCAAGGTTTGTCTTTTCCAGCGTCTCTTTTATAGCAGTAACAGTATATGTATCTTTATCTTTCCTGACAACAGTAAGACATACGCCATTATGAGAAATACTCTGATCGATCTTCAATTCATTTACAAATGAACATTTCATTGTAATATGGAGGTTCTCTTTTTCTTTTTCAAGTCTTATAACCTGAGAGGCTTCTTCTATAATTCCGGAAAACATCGGTTATTTATTTAGTTTTTTGAGATTCAAAAATAAGGATTATTAATTTAAGTGTTGTATTAATATAGGTCGTTGCCTCATGGCAAAGTCACTTTGACTTGTTCTGGCTGGTAACAGGTTAAAGGTCATTGGTTATTTGTTATATACTTTTTCCGTTCATTTCTTTTGCCCCTCCAAAAGAAACGAACCAAAGAAAAAGAGGCCGGAAATGACAAATTCAGCCAAAACGGGCGCCTGCTACACCAGCCATAATGGCGCAACCGTTTTAACTGAATTTCGCACCATTTCCGG
>JANYIW010000176.1 GCA_025358645.1 Bacteroidales bacterium | reverse complement strand
AAGATAATAAGTTTTCCTTATCCAGTTTGAGATGCGTAGGTGCATGTGGTCTGGCTCCTGTTGTACTCGTAGGTGAAAAGACCTATGGCAGAGTTGCACCCGATGATGTAAAAAACATATTAAAAGAATACGAATAAGTAGTATTAGGTTTTAGTTTTAGGTAATGATGCAAACCGGGGCGCTTTTTTAGTCCCGGTTTCATTTTTAACGGTGAACCTTATTAATCCGGTTGAGGCTTATTCAGTTGCCGAAAGTCAAATCCCGGCCCCATGGGAGCAAAGATGGCTAATACATTATATGCGTTAGTAGGTCAAACTTAAAAAACAGCATATTTGATCGCGTTAATTATTTTGTTTAACTTTAATATGATTTATAAATATTGAAGGTCAGGCGAAAGCATTGTATTAGTAAGTATTTCCGTGTATTAAATACAGAATGCTATTGTGACTGACGGGGCGGAAGTTTATCTAACCGGAACTAAAATAAAACTTTTCTCTGATTAAAGACACAGGCAGATCCGGACAAGTTCGGGACTATTTTGAGATTATTCATGGATTAGTTGTGACGCTAAAATAAATAATTTTATTTCTTCTAAGTTACAAGTTCTTATGTTCGGTGCTTTATGCAACACATCTGCTTGAGTCAGGAACAGATTTAAGATATTTCCAGGAGTTATTGGGACATAGCAGCTCCCGGACAACAGAAATATATACACATGTAACTACAAAAAGTTTACAGAACATAAAATCGCCGTATGAAGATCTTTTTTAGAATAGTTTACTTAGAAATAAGAACTTACATTATACAGGCGTATACACCGGATTTTGTTGTTTACTCCTGAAAATTTCAGGGGCACAATAAAGTAATTACATCGTTTTAGATTCTTCCCAATAAAATCATTAAAAATAGGTCTTGTAACACTTTGATAATATGTGTTTTGAAAAATAGATGAAAAATAACTGATTTTTTCGTGTCACAAAATGACACTTTCCGACATGTAGTAATAGAAGCTATAACTGAATTACAAATCTGCCTATACTATAAACTCTGAATAAATTGATATGAAAAACCTTTTTCTAATTATTATTATTCTGTATTTAATTATAACCAGTTGCTGCAAAGAGAAGGATGATATAAAAGCCGGAAGGTCGACTGCAGTTTTTAACATTTCCAAGTACTATGGAACGGTTAAGGATATAGATGGGAATGGATACAAAACCATAGTTCTCGGGTCACAGACCTGGATGGCTGAGAATCTGCGTACAACTCATTTTCAGAATGGCGATCTGATTCCAAAAATAAAGGATTCATCAGAATGGGGAAATCTAACATCAGGTGCTTGTTGCACATATAATAATTCAACTGATGCCGATACTATTGCAACCTTTGGACTTCTATACAATGGATATGCTGTAACCGATAATCGCAGTATGGCCCCTGAGGGCTGGCATGTTGCAACTGATGCCGAGTGGGATATCCTTGAGACTTTTGTTGCAGCAGGTGATGCTATAACAGATGCATTTGGCAATGGAATAGCTGGCGGGAGACTGAAGGAGGTAGGAGCGGTTCACTTTGGGCCAGCTAACAATGCAGACAACAGCAGTGGCTTCACAGCACTTCCTGGTGGAGAAAGAAGTACTTATTATGTCAATGCAACTTATTCCAGCAAATTTGAAGAAATAGGCCATTTTAGCCTATACTGGTCTTCTTCGTCAATTTATCCTGGATTATTATTAATGCGTTTAATTGTGCCTGATTTTACAGGTATAAGTAGAAACCAGATCCCTATTTCATTCGGAATTTCTGTCAGGTGTGTTAAAAACAAGTGAATTTAAAGAGAGTTTTTTGGTATCAAATGAATCATATTATTAATGCTAATTCAAGGAAAATGAAAAAAATCTACTTACTTCTAGTTACAGCAATTTTACTGTATCAAAGTCCAAAGAGCCTTGCCCAAAGCTTCACCGAACGAGCCTAACAGATGGCTTTCATGATTATTTGCCACCACTGAAAGCCTTAGCAAGCTATCAATTTCAGATATCGGTAAAAAATAAGGATGATATTAATTACACGGTATCTATAGATAAGGGAGCTATGCTGCCTATAGACAGTTGGGTGACGATTCAAAACAATAGTCAATCCTTGATTGCAAAGGGTACTATAACTTTTCTGCTCACACTAGCCATACCAGCTGGTACTCAAGCATTGGATTATACATTAGTTATAATGTTAAATGCTAAGGACAATATTAATGTAACTCATTCTGTTATTGGGAAATATTTGAAACTTATAATCGATAATTCTTCACCAGAAATCATCACGGAGAATATAGATTATACCACAAGTTCCACGATCAGAGTCACCTTTGACGGTTATGATGGACGTTCTTCAGAATATTCCAATTTTAATTACGGTGTTCCAGGGTCTGGATATCAGGGTATTAAAAGTTTTACGTTGGTTCTAAAGTCCCCTGCCGGTTCTGTAATAGAGACTAAGTCATTTGATGCTACTACACAGTTAACCAGAGCATATGTTTTCACCTCCTCAGTCTTGCCAAATACAATCTATACAGCTACTGTTCAAGCAGTGGATATGGCTGGTAATTCAGGGACATCAACACCAAAAGAAGCCAAAACAAAAGTTGGAATACCTACAAATTTTATAGTTGCAAGTTCTAGTTATTGTAGGCTTACCTTAGCTTGGGATGCAATGCCAGGTGCTACAACTTATAATATATGGATAGATCTTAATTCAGTATTTTCAACATCAGCGACAACGTACACGTTCAATAACCTTTCACCAGGTACGGCATATGCAATAAAATTAAAAGCTATGGGAATTGATGGATCTGGGGATATAACAAGCAAAAGTTTTTCAACGCCAGCAGTTTCTGAACCCAGATTTCTGGGAAGTTTAAGTATATGCAACGGTAGTCAAACAATACAGGTCAGACTTGTAAGTGACGCCATATCATACGATTGGATAGTTTCAAGCCCGTTAACTATAAATGGAGCGCAATCATGCACAACTACAAGCAATTCAGTAAACGTTCAAACTAATGGCTATCAAGGAAATTCTGAAATATCAGTTACAGCAAATACATCATGCGGGATTAGTTCGAATACTGCAATTGGTGTACTTAGAATTGGAGCTCCAAGAATTGGTTCAAATTATCCCTTAGCTTTCTATGATGGTTCAACATATAATGATGTTTGTAACCTTCAAAACTATTCAACGAGTATGAATATTCAGAATGCAGATTATGTAGAATGGACAAGGATTGCAGCGAACCCTACCAGTACATCATGGTACCAATCTGGTGATAATCTTAAGCTGTATTTCTTCGCTGTTAATCAAACAGCTGCATTCAATGTATATGCATCAAACACTTGTGGATCTTTGAACAACCAATTTGGATTTAAGTCCATCAATTGTGGTGGTGGTGGTGGATGTCTTGTTACATATTCGGCATACCCAAATCCAGCCTCCCAAAGTACAAAAGTAACTCCCAATATTCCAGCTCCATGCGATCCCATTTTGCAAACGGCTGTTATAAATGGGACTGTGTCAGTTTATGATAAACAAGGTATCAAAAAGAAGAGTTTGACTTACAAAGGATACCAAGACATGAATATAGACGTTTCAGATTTAAAGGATGGCCTCTACTATATTAACATATTTAATGGTACCACAACTAGTTCTGTTAGTTTAATTGTAAAGCATTAAGCGGGTGTTCCCTTTAACAGTATTGGAGTATATAATTCAGAAAAATAAAGGTCCTATAAAGTCTATGTCTATAAACTGAAAAGGTCCAAAGCGTTAAAACATAGCCTAATGAGCTATGTTTTCGCATGGGCAAGATTGCAGGAATTGAGTTAAGCAATGAGTGCAAATAACTGAGTGTCATCTTTTTAGTCATGTGTACTTTGCATTTCCTTCGGGCCTCTATTTTTTTAGTACAAACGACTTATAAGAAATTCTCTTTGACTTTCTTGACACATCTTAACTCAGGTTCAAAAGGACTTCTCCAGTAAAGTGAGGTAATATCTTTTGTTTTGTTTTGTTTTAGTAATACTCTACATGTAGATTGTTACCTGTCTGGATGTTGATTTGCAAGCACATTTAAAAGCCACACCGGCTGAAACGCAATTGCCAAAGCTTTTAAAAGAGCTTGCAAAGAGAAAATTCTGCAACCGTGACTCAAAAATTTGTCACATCCTGACAATTTTAAAATAACACTGGCTATAATAAAGCGGACTTCATGTGGCATAGCCTGTCCCGTTCCGTCCCGATAGCTATCGGGAGCTATCGGAATATCGGGATAGTGCCAAGAATGAAATCTAAAGTTGCACTAAATCCTGGCACCTGACCTTATTCTATGCACTTACCACCGTTATTCGTGATCTGTGAGCAGCCTGATTTCAGACCTGTTTGGTAGTTTTTGTTTATATATTGGCGTTGTTTTTACATTTTCATTGATTTATCATTTCTTAATCGTAAGCATTCGGCCAACCACGGATTTACATGGAACTGACACGGAGTTATCTTGCCATGTTTAATTTCCAGTACAATTTTGATGGAGTTCTTTGAAATTCTTTAGAAAATGATTGGACAGTTCAGCTTTTTCCAATGATATCCAATAATTATTGGATTTCCACTGGAGTCTTAGAGAGTTCGCGGGCAGCCTTCCAAT
>JANYIW010000132.1 GCA_025358645.1 Bacteroidales bacterium | reverse complement strand
TTTTAAAGAACATCGAGTTGGTACAATATTACCTTTTTTTTCTTAAAGATTCTCCTTTCATATCGATTCTGATAGTATTGTGAAGAAGCCTGTCCATTAGTGCATCAGCAATGGTTCCGTCTTCAAAGATCTCATACCATTTGGCAACGGGCAGTTGAGAACTGATTAGAGTAGATCTTTTACCATGACGATCTTCAATAATCTCAAGCAGTTCAAGCCTGGTATTAGCATCCATTGGGTGTATCCCAAAATCGTCCAGAATAAGTAGGTCCTGTTTTTCAATGCGTAGCATTTCTTTTATATAAGTGCCTTCAGCTTTGGCAACCCTGAGTTTCTGAAAGAGTTTCTGCATATTGAAGTAAACGACCTTGTATCCCAGATGGCAAGCCTGGTACCCGATAGCTGAAGCGATAAAGCTTTTTCCCACGCCAGTGGGACCTGTTATGAGGATATTTTCCGCTCTCTTAACAAAACTGCAATCACTTAGTTGAAGAAGCTCATTCTTATCGAGGTTGCGGCTGGTGTTCCAGTCTATCTCTTCCAAAGAGCTCTGGTAACGAAAGCGTGCAGATCGCACCAGGCGATCCTGTTTCCGGCCTTGCCGGTATTCCCATTCAGCCTGTAGGAGCATTTGCAACAACTGTTCTGCAGTTAAATGGGGTAGTTGATGCGTCTCTATCAGGTTTTGCCAAAGCATGGCCATTCCTTCCATTCTTAGGGACATGATGTTTTGTTTGATCTGATCGTGCATAATAACATGGTTTTTAAGTGACTAAAATTGATTATTGATAGGCCTCCGGCCCACGGATGTTTTCATGAAAGGGTAATGTGGGAATAGGAGCTAAACAGGTATCCTGGCGGTTCTCCATCATGTTTTTGATAAACATATAGTTGTAAACCTTTAGCTCAAGTCCGGTGCGGCAAGCGATGAGAAGTTTCTCTTTGCCGAGTTTTCGGGCAAGTGACTGTAATCCCTGGCAACTCTTGTATGCTTGTTCAGGATGATTTTTGCTTTGGATAAGCTTTTCCATGAACTCTGCCACTTCCTGGGCAATGCTATGTCCCCATTGTATAAAACCGTCGGGCGATAGCCCGAGCATGTACCGGTGAGTTGAAGGAAGATGGTCGGCTATAGTGGTGTATTTATGCATACGCCTGTTTCTATTGTGATAAGCAATACGCTGACCTTCAAAAAAGATATTGACCTCATTGGCAGTGTAAATAACCGAGACCTGTTTGCCAATGTAGCGCATGGGAACACTGTAATAGTGCTTGTCCTGACCAAGCAATACATGAGAGTTCTTTTGAACCGTGGCTGTACGGTAGAACTTCATTTCAAATGCATTGGCCGGAAGTGGCCTCAGGTGTTGTTTTTCGCTGCTTTCAAACACTTCCCGCCGACTTTCATTTCGACGGCTGAACATAGCATTGTTGTGCTTTTCAAGCAATTGAGCGACTGCAAGGTTGATCTCATTGAGACTATAAAAAGTTTGATTGCGCAAGGGTGCGTAAATACGGCTGTAGAGTATCCGAACCAATCCCTCCACCAGCGGCTTGTCCTTCGGCTTAGCTACCCTGGTAGGAATGACCGCCATTTGGTAGTGATTGCAAAAGTCGTTGAAGGTTTGTGCTATTTCAGGCTCGTATCGGTTTGCCTTTGTTACCCCGCTTTTCAGGTTGTCGCTGACAATAGCCCGGGTACTTCCACCGAAGTATTCAAGCATACACCTGCTGGCAAATAAAAAGTCTTCACTGCTTTGTGTCTCGACTGCACAGGCATAGGAAAGCTGACTATGACCTAGCAAACCAGCAAAAAACTCAACTTCAATGTCTTTGCCCGTTTCTTGATCGTGGTATCTTAATTTCTTCCCGGCAAAGTCAATAAAGATCTTATCTCCGGGCTCATGCTCCATTATCATGCTTGCACTCTGGGTCTTTAACCACTGCTGATAGTGCCAGCAAAACTGTGAGTAACTGTATCCGGAGGAGTAACGCCTGCGATACTCACCCCAAAGAACAAAGCGGTTGACGCCAGTTCTTTTGAGTTCTTCTTTAATCCATGGGAAGAGCTCTTCAATTTCGTCTATGTGATCTCGGCTTACCTTCGCTTTCAGATTGAGAACATGCTCAAGTTCAGGATCATTCAGGGCTATCAGTTGATCAAAAGAATAGCCGCTTCCCTGGGCTAGCTGAATGTATCGCCTGAGCGTGTTCTTTGACACTCCCATATCACGGACAATGCCCTTCTTGCTTTGTCCTTGATGCAATTGAAGTAAAATCTGTTTTACTATACTCATAGGTTTAGTTTTTCCAGCCATCTCGATGTCTTTTTATTACATCATTAATGTCAGAAAAATGAACCTTGTGCTGATTGCTCTTTTTGATAGAGGGGGGTCAGTATGCCGGAATGACATGTTGACCCCGGGGTCAGCATTGCCGGAATGTCAGCCTGGACTTGGAATATAAATCTATGTTTATACCTTCAAAACAGGGGGGTCAGCATTCCGGAATGGGGGGTCAGTTTGCTCCGGAATGGGGGGTCAGGATGGTCCGGAATCTACAGCAAGCTCTTTGGCTGGTTTTGGTCGTGTGTTGGATTCTTGTGCGACCAGCCAATGTGCTTGACTACGAAGCGTGGGCTTTAGATGTCCTTAATTATATTTAAAAAGTCTTCCAATTTATATGCTCCGTCAACTGTCCGCCTTTCGTAAACCATAAAATAACGATAATTATTCCCTGCTTTACTTGCCCAAAGTCCGCCAAGTCTTATTTTTGGTTCAGCATCCAAATGGTCGCCCTTTGTTTCTAATAAAAGTGACTTACCGCTTTTTGTCTGAATTATGAAGTCAGGATAATGATTTACAAAACCGTTAATCCTAAATCCTTTTCGCTCAATATTCCTTGTCCAGAAAGCAATATTTGTCATGTTACCAATTTCATTGATTACACGTTCTTCAAATCCGTTCATATTGCCTTCCTTTTCGTAAAGCGATTTTGTAATATCCTTTGAAGTGTCGCCTGGCGAAATGTTTTTCGGTAATTGAAAAGATGGTTTTATAAATACTTTGTCGGTATCTAAAAAGTCTTTGAATTTCTTTTCTGCGAATAAGTCAGAAAGTGATTTTATTTTTTGCTTAATCTTGTCGGTGTATGTGTATTCGTTATTTGCAAAGTCGTTAAATTGCTCGTCTTTAAAATCTTCAAGTATTCGGTTTATGTATTTTTCAATTTCCTTATCGGGAATCGGATACATATTGCCGATAATATCCATAATCCTTTTTGTAAAGTTTTTTACACGACTGTCTTTTCTTGCAGGGTCGAGAATATAAGCCATTACACTCTCTTTTACCGAACCATCGAGCCGGACAAAAGATGGTGTGTGTTCTTTCTTTGTTTCGTCCAAATCTACTTTGTAGAGTTCGGAAGTAATGCTGTCAAATGCAATATTTGTATCTGCTTTGCTTAATGCAAAACCATCTAAAAGATTTTCCTTTTCCAAAGGCAATTCTTCTTCTTTTTGTCCGAACAAATCATTTGCAGGGACTTTCAAGTAAAACTGAGGTAAATTTATTTTTTCTGCTTGTTCCTTGAAAATGTCTTTAATACTGTATGTTTTCACAAGTTGTTGAATTTCGTTAGGCGAAGCCGTTGTATTAGTTGCGTCCATTTCAGAAACAGTTTTTTCAAATGTTTCATTATGTTGAATTGCAATTTTTTCAATTTCCGAAATTGTTTCACTCGGCAATTCAGTTTCCGAAGGAACTGAAATTCTTGATGTGTCAATATCAGAAGTAATATCTTCGGTTGTTTCTTCGGTTGTTGGAAATATAGTAAGTTGCTCTAATAGGTCTTGTTTTTGGGCTGGTTCCTGCACTGAAGTATCAGCAAGTTTATAATCTTTTTCGCTAAAACCCGCTTTATTTAAGCCTTTTACAATGTTTTGCAATGTGTCCATAAACTTAGACGATGCAGTTAAAACATAACTTAGATTTAAAAGCGGAAAGTTATGTTTCATCACATAGGGCTGACGTAAAACTCTACCTAAAATCTGCTCCACATCAACTGCCGAACTTTTGTCTGCTAATGATGCTAAAATATAAGCAAACGGGCAATCCCAGCCTTCTTTTAATGCGTTTATAGTTATGATGTAACGAACTTCACAATCACGGCTCATTAAATCAATTCCTTTAATCTCGTTGATACTTGCGGTCTTAATTTTAATTTGGGCAACTGGAATTTTTAATTCAATAAGTTTGTCTTTAAGCTTTTGAACGTTCGTTTTTTCTTCTTCAATATTAAGAAAATCTTTGCC
>JANYIW010000107.1 GCA_025358645.1 Bacteroidales bacterium | reverse complement strand
AATAATAAAGGAAGAAGTTGATGCGTGGAAAACTCATCGGAATAATAAAAACAGTAAAATAAATTGGCAGTTCACTAACAAGGAGGCGAGAATCAAACTGAAGAGATTATATCCGTCAATTTATGACTAACATAACACTAGTATAATATTAGGAAAAACGTATGACAAAGAAGCCCAGCTCATGACAAAGGATAGTTTTCGATCTTTATCAGAAATATGGGCAGACACTACCTCGTCTGGTGGAAAAATGATTTTAACTGTATTTGCAGGTATCGCTGAATTTGAAAGAGATCTAATCGTGGAAAGAACCAGCAGCGGTAGATTAGCAGCTCAAAAAAGAGGTGTAAAATTTGGTAGACCATTAAAATTAGACTCAAACCAAATAGATGCAATTAAGAGTCTTTTAGAAAAAGGGAACTCTGTTAAGAAGGTCGCAGAAACGTTTATAACTCATCCCGCTACCATTTATCGAATTCTAGCACGATGAAATTTGATAAATTTACGATAACGTACTTTATAATCCGTTTCGTGAGGCGACCCCTAATGTGCCTGACAATGCAGCGAAGGTTTGTTATTGTCATTCGTTCTAGGATTTTTGTCTTAAAATACGTATGGGCTGTTGCAGGGAAGGACTGCAAGACTTTATCTTAGACTACAATAGTTATTGACAATGAGGGCATTATAGGGAAAAGAGAGATGTTTTTATAATAATACCTCTTCTCAACATTGTCATAGGCTTCCTTAAAATAAAAAGTATTCTTACGGTTATATACATTGTAAATATCGAGGTCAATAAATATCGAATATTTTCTTTTGTATATGGAACGTCTCAAGGAGAGATCGAGCCTGTGATAATCGAAGTAACGGATATTGTTTTTAGTATCCAGAAGCTCGCCATAGGATGTTGTGTGCATGTAAATGGTCGCTGGCGCCCCGGAATAGTAAACCCAATTCAGGCCAAAACTGGTTTTCTCTTTATGATGCCAACGTAGAGCAAGATTAAAGTTGTGAGGTCTGTCGGAATTTGCCGGAATCCATACCAAGCCTTCAGGGGTGGGCCATTCTATAAGTGATCTTGAATAGGTGTAGCTCACACTGAATGTTAAATTACCGGTATTTTTCATGACACTTGCTTCAAGCCCATAAGCTCTGCCTTTTACCGCATTAAGAATATCCACGAATGAGGAATCGAATATGAAACTTGCCCCTGGTTTAAAATCCAGCATACCCTTGATTTTTTTGTAATACGCATCGAGCGACCAAACAAGATTATATTTTGAATGGCCCTGGAAACCTGTGGAGATGACGTCAGAAACTTCCGGACCAAAATTTCTAGTTATTGGAATCCACAGCATTGATCTCAAGCCAGCATTTGATCCTTCGATTGAATGATCAAACTGACTTAATCTTACGTAGTTAATATGAGGCGAAATTTCTCCATCCGGGTCAAAAGCTACTCTGAGACGGGGCTCGGCAACCAGAAAATGGCGTTTATCTACAAACCCACCAGATAATCTCACCCCGAGATCCAGCTCGATTTTGCCAGGGAGACGAAATGTAGATGAACCAAAGATAACCGGGCAGTATATCCTGGAGACTTTTCCAAATAATGTACTACTTAGGGTATCATTAATGTTATAGTCCGCCCTGATGTTTGGAGAGAAAATTCTAAGGCTCTGAGACAAGCCAGCCGAGAAAACAGAATTATCGCTGTTTTTTGTGACACTAAGGGCAGAGCCAAATGTATTTAATACAGGGGAAAAGATGTACCTGCTTGATTCCAATCGTTCGGCAATGCCAATGTTAGTCTTGGTTTCTTTGAACAAATTTCGTCCTGTTGAAAGGCGGTTGTAATTAAGATTCAGTTGCCACCGCAGGTCGTTCTTTACAGGCAAATTCCAGGAGAGCGAGTGAACCATGCTGTTCCAGCCTGTAGAGTAAAGATCAGTGTAACTTGTAAGGGTATCCTCAAACTGGTAGTTTATAAGGGTCTCTTCCTTTTCTTTGTCATAATTTCCAAAAAACAGGTAATTAATTTTGCCTGTATTAGGAGAGGAGTGTGTAATGTTTATGAACCCGTCATAAAAAGAGTATTTATTAGGTGGCAGAAAGTCAGTCACATCCTGCGATTCAATTTTTTTAAGCAACGGTGCATACAGGGAATAATTTCCACGTCTTAAACCCAAGGTTAAATTTAAGGCCTCCCTATTATATGGCAATTCAACAATAATCCCTGATGATAGTAGCCCGACTCGAAGCTGACTTCTGAGGGAATCGGAGCGATTTTCTTTAAAGTCGAGGCTTATAACTGATGATGCCCCTCCACCCAGTTCAGCAGGTATATAATCCTTGAACAGTTCCGCCCTTTCAATAAAATCCAGATCATAGGGAGAGATAAATCCGAGAAGGTGAGAGGGAAGAAAAAAAGAGCAGCCGTTTACAAGGATAACATTCTGCCCTGCACCTCCTCCCCTCACGTATATATCCGATGATCCATCTCTACCGGAAAGTACTCCGGGAAGCAGCTGAAAAGACTTTAAAAGATCGGGTTCGCTGAAAAGCCTCGGTGTCTCACGAATCGAGACGGGATTAAGCACAATATTACCACGAGAAGTTAACTGTAATTGATTTAATGAATCCCCCATTATAACAACTTCATTTAATTCATAAAGAAGCCGATCAAGATTAACATTTATTGAAGTATCAGATTTAGCATAAAACTGTAGAAGCAACTTTTTATAGCCGACAACCTGTATATGTATCTCCTTTTCACCCGGCTGGCTGGTGAACGAAAATTCTCCATTTTGGCTGACAATTGCTACTTGATTACCAGGATTCAATGTTACCAAACCCCAACCTATCTGTTTGCCTCCCTCTTTATCAGTCAATCTCCCAATAATCCTTACTTCTTGCCCTTCGATGAAAGTAATGTTAATCAGCCCCAACACAATTAATAAACCCAGCTTTTCCATTTTGCTCAATCTCAAATAAAAAACACTCAGGTAAAAATGAATCAATATCCTAACCACTGAAAAGTAAGGTCAGCACTTCTGCAGATTGCAAAAACACCGTTTCCTCCCTTAATATTGCCTTCGATATAGACTGGTTCAGCAAAAGGGTCTTTTGCACTATTCGTGTAGGAGTAGATACTTTTCTCAAATAAATAAAGCTCTTTTGGAATTGAAAGAAGCTTTATTCTAAGGGCCATTATGAAGTCTACTGCAGAAGTAAGATCTCCAAATTTTACGGCAACTTTAATCGTGCACTTGTCATCTTGAATTTTATTAGCATCGATAAAATAGGCATTAATTGGCACATAATGAAGCTGATAAACATTATTATTGCAATCCCAGCGATGACCGGTAAGACCTTTCATTGTGGTAAGGAAC
>JANYIW010000093.1 GCA_025358645.1 Bacteroidales bacterium | reverse complement strand
AGACTCCATTTTATATAATCATTCGATGTTTCGGGCTCCTTTAGAGTTATGTCTCCGACAGCATTTGTTTTTACGGCAATTATAGGCGAACTTCTTCCGTGCGCACTGTTAAAATAGATCAAATCGTTACCAACTATTGGTGTTGGAATTTGAATATCACCGCCTCCCGACATCTTCCAGACCTCTTTTCCTGTTTCAAAATCATATCCTCCGCGGTTTTTATAACCATTAAGAGCAACATAAGTTTTACCGGCATAAGTATAGATATTTGGGGTACACCATCCCGGATATTCATCACGTTGGGTTTTCCAGAGCTCAACCCCTGTTTTCACATCATAAGCTGCCACAAAAGAGTTCTCCAGTACATCACACTGGATAATCAGAACTCCATTATAAATGATTGGAGAACTTGCAAACTCCCACTCAGCAGTTTTAACCATGAAAAAGACTGATTTTAGTAATCCGAAATTTTTCTTCCATACGAGATTACCTTTCATATCATAACAAAAGAGGCCTTCAGACCCGAAAAAAGCTACAACATATTTTCCATCAGTGGCAACCGACGTGTTTGCATGTGTGGATTTAGGATGACGTTTCATCTTAGGAATTCCTTTATAAGATGTCTTCTCCCAAATCATTTTGCCTGAATTTTTATCAATGCAAAACACTTTCCATTCATGGACAGAAGAATCTTTTACGGGGGCTATATCTCCGTATATACCAGTCCTGAAGCCATCCCTGTCTGCCTGGCTTATAGCGCTGGTTATGAATACTTTATTGTCCCAAATCACAGGGCTGGAAAGTCCGAGACCAGGTATCTCTGTCTTCCACCTGACATTAATCATCTTGCTAATATCAAATGATTCAGGAAGATTTGCATTATCTAAAACACCAGAGGAAAATCTTCCACGGTAAGCGGGCCATTGTCTGTCAGGATTAATCTGACAATAAACCTCATTTATTGTGAATAACACGAGACATAATAAAAATGTGAATTCCTTATATTTCTTCATGTGTTTAAGTCTTGATAATGTCAATTATATAATACTCCCCAAAATTCAAACCAAGGCAATAAGAACTAAAATCTTATATTATAGTTAAGTGATATAATATTAATATCCGAAATATGCGGCAGATAATCGCGTTGAAAGATATATTCAACTTCAACGGAATGCTGTTTTAAAATTCTCAACTCAGCTCCTGCTGCATACCTGTTTTTTTCAATCGTTCTTGTCTTATCCGAAAACATCGGACTGAAAGATTCCACATATACATACGGATTAACCGGAAATGTTGGTGTTTTATATATTGCTTTTAATTTAACCCTGCCGGTGTAATTAGGATATTTATCATTTTCATCTCTAATATATGTTTTAATCGCTGTCTGGAATCTTAAACGGCATGAGAAGCTGAAATCTCCTGCTGGCATTGTTCCTTTAATATCCAGCATAACTTTATGCCTGAAATAGTACGAATTATTATGCTCTATGTTTTTGGTAAGCCTGTAAGAACCGGCTATTGCAAGATGTTTGTTTAATTCATAAGCCAAGCCGCCTTCAAGAAAGACCTGTTCAATTTTCGCAGCATTAGAGAACGTCCGGATATTAGTTGATAAATCGAGTTCAAGCTTTTTGGTTAATTTATGTTCTGCCGAAACACCATACCAGATCCCAAAGTCCTTTTTCTGCGAAAAGGTGATTAATGGAAGAATAAACAACAATAAAACAGTCAACCACTTTTTAGTCATCATCATCATCAGCACTTTCCTTAATTGTTTCAACCTGCTCTATGTTATTAGTCTGATTTCCTATTACTTCATAAAATATCATTAAAGTGCATGTATCTTTAAGAAAATCGATTTTGCCTATCTCGACTCTGTTAATTTTTTTTATCCCGGTCCTCTCCTGTAAGTCACTTATAAGCTCCTGATTCTTCTCCGGCTTAATGAGATCAATCCTTTCATAAACAATAATTTTTGATAATTCATTTTTCAGCAGCCATATCTTCTCCATACAAAATGTGATTGCAATAATCGCGAAGTTTGTAAAAAGGACTTCCGCAACGCTTGTCTTTGTGTCCGCCAGCGCATTAATTATAGAGACACCTATAATCAGAAAAAGATAGGTCATCTCTTTAATTGGAATTGAACTGGTTCTGTACCGTATTATTCCGAAAATTGCGAACAGACCTAAAGCAAAACCTATCTGAAGCTTGACGCTTGCAAGAAGAAAACATAAAAGGAAGATAAGACTTGAAATCAAAATATAGGTAAAAAGATAATCTTTACGTTTAGTTGTAGAATAGTATAACCATCTGACCAATATCAATATAACAACCATGTTAAGTGTAAATCGTCCGATCAGTTCAAGAAAACCCGAAAGATCAAAAAATTGAATGCCTGACATATTAAAGTTCTCAGGATCCTGAAGATTTAATGTACTCATTTTTAATTTTATTAATTAACAGCAAATTTCGTTTTAATATATTTTTTCGCGGCATAGTCTTTATTAGTGCACTCCCAATGCAATATTTACTGAATCGGTTTGGTTGAATACCAGAATGCTTCATTACGGTTCCAAAGGGAGAAAGACAATTATGACATTCTCTCTTTAATTCTGCTATTGCCAGGTAGGGGAATTCGGAAATTTTCCCGTCAGGACTTGCAAATGAGAGGTTATAATCCAGAGTGATACGTTCCTTAAATTCTTTACCAACCAGTGTAATTCTGTTGAATCCATTAATCAGGACAGGTCGCAGATCAGGTAAACTATCCGGTAAATATTTTTTTATGAATTTAGCTGCATCGTCGTCGGGGGAATTTGAATTTAGCTCGTTCTCAATACGCCATTTTATGGTTCTGTTTTTGTTGGTTTTCTTCTTTATTTCAAGAAATGAAAGTCCGGTTGACTCATATTTCCGATACCTTATTTTGTGCCTGCTTAGCTTACCTCTTACCTGTTGTGTATAAAATAAATAGTCTGAGGTATCAAGATAAGTGGTGTGATATGGAGAAATCATGATATTATTAATTGCCAGAACCTTGTAACTTCCGGATAACCGAAACAATAAATCCGGGAGTTTCACGGAAGAGAATACATATTTTGTCTCAACCCTATTCATTAATTTTACTTCATCCATTTCGTTTAACCCGATTCGGGTAAATGAACCAAGTAATTTTTGAATCTCAGATTGGAACATGTTTTAGAATGTTGTGTAGATATATGTCTTTTTGGACTTTAGTTTCTTGTTGGAATCAAAAACGACTTTCTCAGTCCTCAATCCATTCTCAAATTTGTATTCTGATGTTTCTTTGATTCTGCCTGCCGCATCAAACTCCTCTTCTTTAATCTTGTTATTATCCGGATCGTACTGGTATTTAAAATGTTTTTCCACTTTACCAAGTTTATATGTAATCGATTCAAGCACATTACCCTGGGGATCGTAGTGAGTTTCAGAATCCTTGTATTGTTTTTTTATCAGCATATCATATTTCTCTTCAGAAACCACCATGCTTTTTATTTTGTCATTTGGTCTTGATTTCTGACACATTGCTGACAAGCTGATACCGGAAATAAGAATAATTAAATAGAGTGATTTAACCGTTTTCATTCTCATATTATTAATAAAATTAATACGCTGTTATTAAAATGATTATTTCATTAAAATGTTTAAACATCATTGTTTCAAATGTACATTTACTTCAACTCAGTAGAAAATATTTTTGAAGAATAATTGAATACTGGAAATGAAATGGCCTATTCTCTCTGCCACATCCTTTTTTCCCTGACCATTTGAACAAAAGAGTCAGATTGAATGTTATCTTTGCATCTTTTTACAAAATGAATAACAATAAATCTGTTTCTGAAAAAAGCGATAAAGTACTGATGATAATCGAAGCCTCACAAAAGCGTTTCGGATTATTTGGTATAGAGAAGACTTCGATGCGTGAAATTGCTGATGATCTTAAATTGTCAAAAGCCTCTTTGTATTATTATTTCCCGGATAAGGCGAGTCTCTACAAGGCAGTTGTTGAAAAGGAACAGATCGAATTCATTGCAAAAATTTCAGAAAGGATTTTTAGTATTCATGAGCCGGAGCGATTGCTGCTGGAATATGCAAATTCGCGTCTCTCCTATTTTCGTACATTATTGAACTTAAGTAGATTGAGGCTTGAAGCTTATTCCGATCTAAAGCCGGCTTTCAGAGATACAATTCAACTATTTAAAGAAAAGGAAAAG
>JANYIW010000080.1 GCA_025358645.1 Bacteroidales bacterium | reverse complement strand
GGTGCCGACATTTATTCGATAGAGCTCGAAAAATTATTAAAAGAAAAGGGACATGAAGTAGCTTTTTTCTCCATGCAACACCCGCTTAACTTAGAATCTGAATTCTCAAAATATTTCCCAACGGAAATCGATTTCGATCATAAGAAACCTTTGAGCCTGATACGTTTTTTAGTCCGCCCATTTGGCTCTATAAGTGTTCGAAAAAGATTTACCCGATTACTGAAGAATTTTAAACCTGATATTTTACATCTGAATAACATTCATACCCAGCTATCACCAATTATTGCCGTAATTGCAAGGAAACACAACATTCCGGTTGTTTGGACTCTTCATGATCATAAACTCTTATGTCCACGGTACGATTGTATGCGGGATGGTAAGCCCTGTGAACTTTGCTTTAAGAATAAGTTCAATTCATTTCGGTATAAATGTATGAAAAACAGCCGAGTAGCCAGTCTTATTGCTTACCTTGAAGCTCTGGTTTGGAATAAGAAAACTCTAAGCCGATACACGAGCCGTTTTATTAGCCCGAGTACTTTTCTTGCAAATAACATGATTAAAGGTGGTTTTAATTCAAACCAATTGATAATATTACCTAATTTTATCAATGATAAGAAGTTGATCTCTAAACCTTCAGTTAAAGAAAACCACTATTGTTATGTTGGACGCTTATCAACTGAAAAAGGGATTGAAACTTTGCTTAGAGCAGCCAATGAACTACCTCAATATGAATTAAAAGTAATTGGGACAGGACCCCTGGAGTCGGAACTTAAGGCAAAATATGAGAAGAAGCACATAGAATTTTTAGGGTTTAAAAGTTGGGAAGATCTTAAACAAATTTTAGAAAGTTCTCAATGTATGGTTATTCCATCGGAATGTTATGAAAATAATCCTCTTAGTGTAATAGAGTCATTGTGTTTAGGTACACCTGTAATTGGTACAAATATGGGGGGAATACCTGAGCTGATTAATCCTGGTGTTAACGGATTTACATTCGAACCAGGAAATGTTTCTGATCTGAGAAACAAAATAGATCATTTGTTTCAAATTTCTGACAATTTCGACTATATTGAAATTGCAAAAAGTGCCAGGGCAAAATTTAATTCAGAGAATTTTTATATTGAGTTAATTAATATTTATAATCGCCTTCTAAATTGATAGCTTATTACTCCCGGCAAAAAAGTATTTTTGGGTTTATAAGATGATAATACAAATAACTATAACTCAGAGATTAATTAGAAAATGAAAATAGTTGTTGTAGGTACGCGTGGAATTCCAAATATTCAGGGTGGAATTGAAACTCATTGCGAGGAATTGTATCCGCGCATGGTTCTCTTGAATTATGATGTGCATTTGGTGAGACGTTCTTGTTATGTCCCCGCGACTGACAAACTGATTGAATTCAAAGGTGTAAAATTAAAGTCGCTATTTGCATTTCGACACAAGTCCCTGGAAACGCTGTTTCACACTTTCATTGCTATTATATGGGCAAAGATTCAAAAGCCTGACATCCTTCATATTCATGCAATTGGACCAGCCATATTAATTCCTTTTGCCCGTTTATTAGGTATGAAGGTGGTATTTACACATCATGGACCTGATTACGATCGTGCTAAATGGGGTCCAATTGCTAAAACAATACTGAAATTGGGGGAGAGATGGGGAACCAAATTTGCAAATGAAATAATTGTGATTTCTGAAGTTATCGGAAAATCACTTGCCCAAAAGTTTAACAGAAATAATACGAATTTGATTTTTAATGGAGTCATTCCAGCTGTAATTACAGACAAAACCAATTATATTGATAAACTCGGGCTTAAATCTCGTAAGTATGTGTTTACATTGGGCCGGTTTGTCGAAGAAAAAGGCTTCGATCTATTAATCCGCGCCTTTTCTGAACTTAAACAAAATGAATTTAAACTTGTAATTGCAGGAGATGCTGATCATGAGATTCCCTATTCCAGATATTTTAAAAAACTAGCCATAACAAATAATGTTGTTTTGACCGGATTTATTAAAGGCGATGAATTACAACAACTATTTAGTCATGCACATCTATTTGTGCTTCCCTCATTTCACGAAGGGCTATCAATTTCTTTACTTGAGGCTATGAGTTATAAGTTACCGGTTCTGGTCAGCGATATCCCTGCAAACAAGCAGGTTATGTTGTCAGAAAAGCAATACTTTATAACCGGAGATGAAAATGATCTCAATAAATGCCTGAACGAGTATTTACTGCAAAAATTTGAACCAGTCGATTATGACATGTCACGTTACAATTGGGATCAGATAGCTCTTCAGACAAATGAAGTCTATAAAAAGGTTTTGAAATAGAAAAACTTTTCTAAGCAATTATATTTAACTGATGAGGAATAAGTTAAGAATAGGAGTTTTACTTGATGATTATCTTTTGCCTGCTTGGGAGTATAAGATTATAGAAGAAATAAAAAATTCAGATTATGCTCAAATTGTACTTATTGTAAGGAACAATTTGAATAAACTGGTAACTAAGAACAGGAATATAAATTCTGGCTCAATTGTATTCAGGTTACATCAAAAGTTAGACAGACTGATTTTTACTCACAAAAATTTCTATTCTGAAAAGACAGACATTCGTGAACTACTAAAAGAAGTTCCCGAAATATTGGTAAAACCTGTTGAAGATAAGATCATAAACAGCTTTAATACCGAAGACCTGATTGAAATAGAAAAAAATAATTTAGATATAATTTTAAAATTTGGCTTCAGTAATCTTTTTGGAAACATTTTAAAAATTTCTAAATATGGCGTCTGGTCCTTTCCAGTTGTTGATTACAATAATAATAACGGAGTAACTACAGGGTACTTTGAAGTAGTTAAGAAACATAAGGTCACAAATACAAAATTGGTAATTTTAACTGATGATTCAATGAATGACATTACAATCCATAGTTCATGGGAATCAACTTGTCCTTATTCAATAAGCCTTAATGCCAATAAGATATTATGGAGGGCATCTTATTTCATGCCCATGATTATTAATGGAATCTATAGATTTGGTGACAATTATTTAAATAAGCTAATTGGAAAATGTAAAAATGAAGAGATCCCGGCTTTTATTGAACATTCTTCTGCTCCTTCGTTAATACCTGCAACCTTCAATTTTTTAAGTTCTTTCCTGGTTCTGGGCCGACAGATATTTAAAAAAATATTTTATACTGACAACTTCAACTGGATTCTTCTATTCAAAATCAATAGAAATACAGATGTTTTACACAATTCATTCATTAGTTTTAAAAAATTGCAATCTGAAAACAATAAATTCTGGGCTGATCCTTTTATTGTTTGTAAGAATGACAGATATTTTGTATTTGTTGAGGAATTAATTTATAAGACAAACAGGGCACATATCTCTGTGCTTGAACTCAATGAAAAGGGTGATTTTATAAGTTCCAAAAGAGTAATTGAGCGACCTTATCACATGTCATATCCATTTATTTTCGAGTTGCACAATACTTACTACATGATCCCGGAAACAAGCGGGAATAAAACTGTTGACCTGTATAAATGTACTAATTTCCCCGATAAATGGGAGGTTGCTAAAAACATTATGAATAATTTAAATGCTGTGGATACTACATTGTTTTATTATATGAGCAATTGGTGGCTTTTTACATCTATTGATAAAACAAATAATATTTCAGGATATGATACTGAATTATATTTGTTTTTTTCCAATGATATTTTTACCGATAACTGGAAAGGTCATCCTAATAATCCAATTGTTTCCGATGCCAGAAGAGCAAGGTCCGCGGGGGCAATATTTGTACAGGATGGTAAAATCTACCGCCCCTCACAGGATTGTTCGGGAAGATACGGTAACGCTTTTAATATTAATCAGATATTAACTCTTAATGAAACAGAGTATGAGGAAACCCGGGTTCTCAAAGTTGAACCATTGTGGGATAATAAACTCAAGGGAGCACATACTTTTAACTTTGATAAGAATTTCACAGTAATTGATGCCTATACTTACCGAAGACGTATTCCTTTTAATTGATCAAATACGCAATACGTGAAAAGAAGCTAATATAGAAAATGGGAGTTAAAAAAATTAATCTGTTAGTATTTACACGCGACTACCCGAACGGATTGGCTTGTACTAAAAGAGTTCAACACCTGTTAGGTTATTTAATTCTTAAAGAAATCTGCATTAATGTTATTTCTTATAGAAGTAAAAACAACCAACCTGCGATAAAAGGCTCATATCAAGGGATTAACTATTTGAATATTGGTCTGGCTACTGATTTAAAATTGCAACATATTCATAAAGTTATAATTTATTTTATTCAGGGTCTTTCAGCAATTTCTAATTACCGGAAGAGAAATTACTCAAATATCCTTTATTGCACAGGTGGAATAAGCATAGAAAATATTCTTTTCATATTATGGGCAAAAATATTAGGGTACAAACTTCTTTTTGCCATCGAAGAAGATTATTCTTTTTTCGATGATAAGGTTAAAATGATTTCCAGATTTAAATACTGGACTATTAACCGGCTTGATATTCTTACCTGCCATCTTGCCACGGCAATTGTTGTCATCTCAACTAATTTATTAAACAAGTATTCAAAACAGGGAGCCAGTAATCTTGTCCTGATTCCAATTACAGCCAAACTGAATTTTGATAATGAAAGAAAAGAGTTTAATAATCCTTTGCGTATTGTATATGCGGGAACATTTGGTGATAAAGATGGAGTAAATCATATTATTGAAGGTTTTGAATTATTTTATTCTAAATATAAAAATGCACAATTGATTTTGATAGGGAAGAGCCAACAGCAACTCAAATATAAAGAGAAATATAATAATCATTCAAATATTGTTTTTAAAGGTTATGTGCCTGATGATGAGTTTTATCCTTTGTTAAAATATTCAGATGTATTATGCATGTGCAGAACAGGATCAGGTTTTGCGAATGCCGGATTCCCCTTTAAATTAGGCGAATATCTGGCCACAGGAAACCCCGTGATTTCCACAAAAGTGAGCGATGTTGAATGCTATCTTACAAGCAATGATGCGTTTCTAATCGACTCTGACAGCTCTCAACAAGTATGTATTGCACTCGAAGAAATTGTAAAGAATCCGGAGAAAGCAAGGGAAATTGGGCTAAATGGGTTGCAGAAATGCAAGGAGTATTTTTCTCAGGAGCGAAATGGAAAGATATTGTATGATTTAATCATTAAGATTTCAAGAGGGCAAAACTCTTAATTTAATTTATTACATATTTATGGAAAGGCTTATCATATTTACTGATAGCGATTCACGGTTCATGGTTTCCATTACTGATCTGAAGAACTATACATCCATGGATGTTAACAAAATCAGAATGTACTTCGAAACAAATAATTTTAAAGTGGATGTATTGAAGTTTTATGAACTGGATCTGACAATTAATTATTCTGGTATTTTCTTTTTATATCAAACATCTGAAGCTACAGGATCATTCTATAAAAAATATATTGAGGATATTATTTATTTCTTAGAGAAGCAGGGAGCAATCGTCTTACCAAAATATGAATATCTGAAAGCTCATCATAACAAAGTTTATATGGAGATGATGAGAACGAGATTTTCAGATGATTTACTTAAGACAATTAAAAGCAGGTGTTTTGGCTCGTGGAAAGATGCGCTAAATTTTGAAACAAATTTCCCGGTTGTAGTTAAGTTAGCATCCGGAGCAGGAAGTTCGGGTGTTTTTCTAATTAGGAACAAAAAGGATTATAATAAGTGCATTAAAGAGAAGGGAAGGCTGATTTATTCTGATAACCTGAGAACCCTTGTTATTGGTTTTATGAAGAATGTTATTAAAAAATTGAAAAAAAAGATCTCTCCTTCAAGCTCCAAATACCTAAAGAATAATAATCCGATTTTCAGTAAATCAATAGTGGTACAGACTTTTATTGATGGTTTAAAGGGTGATTATAAAGTATTAATATTCGGTAACAGGTATTATACCTTATACCGTAAAAACAGAGATAATGATTTCAGAGCAAGCGGTAGCGGAAAACTGTATGAAGTTGCAGAGAATGAACATGAAGGACTTCTTAATTTTGCCAGAAAAATTACTTTAGAGATAAATTTTCCCATATTGGGAATCGATATTGGGTATGATATGAAAAAATATCATTTGATTGAATTTCAAATGATCCACATAGGTCCTTATACCTTGCAGTCTTCAAATTACTGGCATGAGTTTCATAATGGGAAATGGATCAGATTTAATGGAGTTTCTGATTTAGAAGAAGAGTTTTCCAGGTCAATTCATAACTTTATCAGTAAGAATGATTAAAGCTATTTTCATAAGCTATCCAATATTAATTCCTCAAAATAGTAGATTATGACACACCGGATATTTGTGACAGGTGCAGCAGGTTTCATAGGTTCAAATCTGGTGGATTCTTTATTGAAAACTGAAAATCAGGTAATGGGAATCGACAACTTCGATTCGTTTTATGACAGGACAATAAAGGAACATAATTTAATAGAGGCTCTTAAGAATCCCAGGTATCGTTTTACAGAAGGAGATATCAGAGATCCTTTATTTATTGATGACTGCCTGACCAGTTTCAGACCCGAAATTATCATTCATCTGGCTGCTAAAGCCGGGGTTCGTCCATCCATTATTGATCCTCAGGAATATTTTAATGTAAATGTAACGGGTACATTAAACATCCTGGAGGCGATGAAGAAAAATAGTATAAATAAAATGATTTTTGCTTCTTCTTCATCAGTATATGGGAATAACACTAAAGTTCCTTTTTCTGAAACAGATAATGTCGATTATCCGATTTCTCCCTATGCAGCTTCAAAGAAAGCCGGAGAATTACTTTGTCACACATATCATTCTCTCTATAGATTCGATATTTTCTGTTTGCGTTTTTTTACTGTCTATGGATCAAGGCAAAGGCCGGATTTAGCAATCAATAAATTCACAAGAGCGCTATTAAAAGATGAGCAAATTCTGTTATATGGCGATGGCTCTACCAGTCGCGACTATACATATATTGATGATATTATTCAGGGCATTACGGGTTCGGTTAACAATCTTAAAGGATATGAAATTATAAACCTCGGAGAATCGAAAACCATATCGCTTATAAATCTCGTTTCAGTTTTAGAAAAGTACACTAAAAAGAAAGCAAGATTAAAGTATTTACCAATGCAGGATGGAGATGTAATTCAAACATTCGCAGATATCAGCAAAGCAAAGAAACTAATTAATTATATGCCACAGGTAGATATTGAAACCGGAATACAGAATTATATAAAAAGTTTAGAATACTAAGTTCATTTATTTCAGGCTTCATGATTTTTTTAGAATGAAACAGTTGCTATTCTACATGCTATGTAGGTTTTAAGTATTGAGTCTACTCCGAGAAGTCATGTTACCCCTATCCCGATAGCTATCGGGACCCCTAAAGCCTGCCTGCCGCCTGCCTGCCGGTAGGCAGGGTAGGCAGGGGGACTTTTGTAAATTTTTGATTATTAGCTTTTTCCCTTTAGGGTTAAGGGTAAAAAAAAGCTAAAAATCAAAAAAACTGACTTTTCCGAGTGGTCTTAGTATTGTATATTATTGTATTAAAAACATTATAACTTCTACATGCAGCATATCGCGGTTTTTTGTAAAACACTTTTAAAAGGAGGATCTGAAAAGCAAGCATTAATTTTATCAAAATTATTATCCGGGGAAAATAAAAAAGTTTCATTGATAAACTGGAGCGAAGGTAAGGTTGATCCTGAATATTTAGAATTCATTAAAATTAACTCCCTGAGTTATTTCGCACTTAATGGTAATGTGCTGAAAAAGTATATTCGCTTAGTAAAAATCCTAAGGGAGGAAAGAGTGTCCATAATTTTGTCTTACTTAACATTACCAAATTTTATTGCAGGAATAAGTAAGATATTTTTAAGAGAAATTGTAACAATTGGCGGTATTAGAAACGAAAAATTACCTTATCACAAATTTCTATTTGAAAGGTGGACGCATAATAATTTGAATAATGCATCAATCTTCAATAACTATTCTGCAAAAAATAAGTTCACAAAGAGAGGCTTTAAATCAAATAAGATATTTGTGATACATAATGCAATCGAAAGTAATCACCTTATAGTTAGTCCTGGAAAAGCCAGATCAGATGTAAGGATTGTGACGGTTTCCCGTTTTGTAGAACAAAAGGATTTTACCACTGCTTTAAAGTCATTTAAAAAATTAATAGACAGGAACAATAGTGTGGCAATAAGCTATTACATAGTTGGCTACGGTCCGATGGAACAAGAAATCAATACATTAGCAGATGATCTTAATATAATGGATAGAATTAAATTTTTTATTAATCCCTCCAATATTCCGGAAATTCTGAAAGATTGTGATATTTATTTAAGTACCTCTCTTTTTGAAGGTCTTTCTAACTCAATAATGGAGGCAATGGTCGCCGGATTGCCCATTGTAGCTACTGATGTTGGAGATAACCGATATCTGATTAAAGAGGGTTATAATGGTTATTTGGTCCCATGCAAGGATATAAATAAGATAGCCGAGAAATTAGCAATTTTAACTGAATCAGAAGAATTAAGAAGAAAGTATGGTGATTTCAGTAAGAGCAGGATAAGAGATAAATTTTCAAATGGAAATTTGTTAGAGAATTATTTAAAAGTGTTTTCAGAATTTCAGAAATCCTGAAATTCTTTTTCCAAATAAAGGAAAAGTCAGATTATGAAAATTGGAGTTATAGGAACCAGAGGATTTCCTGATATGCAGGGCGGGCTAGAAACGCATGCAATGGAACTTTACACGCGAATTGCAACTATGGGCGATAATAATATTACTGTTTACAGGAGAACCCCATACCTCAATTCAAAAAACAAAAGTGCTTATTATAAGAATATCCGGTTTGTTGATTTTTATGTACCGAAGAGTAAGTATTTCGAAACATTTTTTCATTCCCTTTTTTCGGCATTGCATGCATTATTTCAAAATTATGATATTGTACATTTTCATAATACAGGACCCGGATTCTTTATTCCTCTTTTAAAGCTCACAAGGGCAAAAATAGTATTTACATATCATAATATAAGCTATACACAAAAAAAGTGGAATGCATTTGCGAAATGGTTCTTACATTTTTCAGAAAAAGTTAGCATTACGAATTCTGATTTTGTGATTTTCATCTCAGGAATTATTGAATCAGAAATGGTCAAAAAATATGATCTTAAAAAATTTAAATTAATTCTTAACGGAGTTAACATACCTGATAAATATGCTAAAACAGACTATTTGGAAATTTTAAATCTGGAAAAGCAAAAATATATTTTAGCTGTTGGAAGATATTTGGAAGAGAAGGGATTTGATTATCTGATCAGAGCCTTCCGAAAAACTAATATTAAAGATTATAAATTAGTCATTGTGGGCGACACTGATTACCCTACAGTATATTCAAATAAACTGAAATCACTTGCCAGGGAAAATAATGTTATTCTTACTGGTTTTATTAAAGGTGAGAAATTAAGGCAGATATTTATTAATGCAAGATTGTTTATAATGTCTTCTTTCGAAGAAGGACTTCCTATTGCATTGCTTGAAGCAATGAGCTATAATATCGATTTATTGGCAAGCAATATACCTGCGCATCTGCAGATTGGTTTAAATAAAGATGATTATTTCAAAGTCGGTGATGAAAATGTTCTTAGTGAGAAAATAATCCAAAAATTATCAATACCCATGGCACATGATTATAGCGATATTTTATCCAAAAAATTTAACTGGGAGAATATTGCAACACAAACGTATGATGTTTACAAAAATATAACTCTTTAGCTGTCCTTCGTTGATTATCTTCTTTTAAACCGACTGTTGCAGACATGAATATGGAATCAAGACAAAAAAAATGAAAAGGATTATATTTCTTCATCATAGTACAGGTAAAAAAATATGGCTCGGTGGTACAAACCGCTACATTAATAAATTAACCCAAAAAAATGACATTCAGGATTTTTTTAAAAAATTTAATAAAAGGAATAATACAAATTATTCGATAACTGAACGTTTTTTCCCGAAAGCAATCCCTTACGGATGGAAGAATTACCCATACGATTACTATAATATATGGATTAAAAATGCCGGGGAAAAGCTATTCATGGAAGAACCTACATTGGAAATTCTTACCAAAGAATATGAAGTAATAATTTTTAAACATTGCTTTCCTGTAAGTAACATCTCAGCGGATACAGGTACCCCTGATATAGACTCAGAAGAAAAGAAACTTGAAAATTATAAATTACAGTATAATGCATTGAAAATCAAGATGCATGAATTCCCCGGTACTAAATTTATAATCTGGACTCCGGCAGTCTGTAATAAAAATCAGATAACTGATGCTGAGGCTGACAGAACCCATACATTTTATAAATGGATAATCGATGATTGGAATGAAAAGGGCGATAATATATTTATCTGGGATTTTTATAATTATGAAACTGAAGGTGGTAAGTATTTATTAAATGAGTATTCAGAAGGACCATTTAACTCCCACCCAAACAGAAAATTTGCTTCTTATGTATCCCCTTTATTCTGTAAGTTCATTATTGATGTAATCGAATCTGTAGTTAAATAGTATATTAGTTTTATTCTCCGAAAAGTATGGGATTTATTAAAAATATTTGGACAGCTATCTATAAAATGATATTGTTAAAAGTAAGTGATAAACGAAGGAATACTTATTTGCGTAAACAAGGAGTCAAAATTGGACAGAGTTGTAAGATTCACACGGTGTCTTTTTCGACTGAGCCTTATTTAGTAGAAATTGGTAATGGTGCAAGAATTACTAGCGGCACCCAGTTTATTACACATGATGGAGCTGTTAATTGCTTTCCGAATGAAGTAGATGGAGGAATTTTTGGAAAAATAAAATTGGGAAATAATGTCTTCATCGGGAGTAATAGTATAATTCTTTTAAATACAACAGTTGGAGATAATTGCATAATCGGCGCAGGCAGTGTTGTTCGTGGCCAGTTTCCTGACGATTCAGTTATTGTAGGAAATCCGGCAAAAGTTTTAATGAAAACAAGCGTTCAGAAAATGCTTTTTAAAATGAATCCGGGATTGGTTAAAACGAATAATACGACTACTGCTCAGAAAGACGAATTAGTTAAGAAACATTTTGATGTAGAATGATATTTATAGCCAACCAGTTAAATCAAATACAATGAATAGAGTAACAAAAGCAGACTTATATCGTTATGAACGTCTGACAGGTACAATGGGTTTTATTAAAGGATTGTATGATCCCGGATTCAGATATACTTTTTTTATGAGAAAGTCAATGTCTCATAACCCATTGTCAGTGAGAGGGATGTTTTATAGAATTCTTAAACGATTATTTACAGATAGGGGATATCAAATTAGTAATGAAGCTCAAATAGGGGAAGGATTTTATCTTTATCATCGAGGTACAGTTTTAATAGGACCTTTGAAAATAGGTAAGAATTGCAATGTTGCCCATAATGTAACAATAGGGAGAGCATGGAAAGATGGTAAAATTGTTCGTCCGACAATTGGTGACAGGGTTTGGATCGGAACAGGAGCAGTTATTGTCGGGGAAATAACTATAGGAACAAATGTTATGATTGCTCCTAATGCGTTTGTAAATTTCAATGTCCCTGATAATTCAGTTGTAATCGGTAACCCGGGGAAAATTATTAAAAAAGATAATCCTACAAAATATTATATCGATGATATTCTGAAGGATTAATTAATGAGTATATCATATCACAGAAATAAATGAAAACCAGTTTTAATACATAAAACAACATGGACAGACGTAATCAAAAAACTAAATCAAAATTGTTAATTGAGATCCTTAAAGATCCGGAGAGAAAACCTATTTTCCGGATCACGGCAGAAATAATATCACTCTTTTACCTTTATAAAACTATTCCCCGTCATTATTTCTCCAAATATTTATTCAAAAAGGACAGAACCAATGTAAAGGACTATTTCCCAAACAAGTTCTTAATTAGTATTAAACCTTTTTTCAATGATCAGGGAGACAAAGAAGTATTAGAAAATAAATTGTATTTCAATTTTTTTTATAATCAGTTCAATATCAGTATACCAAAAATACTTATGTACAATAACAAAAATATATTTGTTGTTGACAATTTGGAGAGAGAAGTTAATAATGTCAGCGATTTTAAGATCCTGCTGGAAAAAATAATAAGAAAAACAGCAACAGCTGATTCGGTTATAATAAAGAAAACGTATGGTAGTTTTGGAGGAGAGAGTGTTTATAAAATATTCCTCAATCAGCTTGCTACAGATCCCGAAACGATCAAAAACTTGTATTTTGAAGTGACTAAATCGGCCTTTTTGTTTCAGGAAACCATTATTCAGCATCCTGAATTAGACAAGCTAAATCCTTCCAGTGTAAATTCAATCAGATTTGATACATTTATTGATCAGAATGGGAAAGCCGATATCATCTCTGCGTTTATTAGAATGAGTATCAATAATCTTTGTGTTGATAATGTTAGTTCTGGTGGATGCATGGTTGCTATTGACCTTCAAACAGGCAAACTTAAGAAAGATGGATTTTCATCACTTAAAGTTGTTGGGGTGAAAATCCTGACAGAACATCCGGTAACGAAAGTAATTTTCGAAAACCTAAGTATTCCTTTTTTCGAACAAGCCAAAGCGTTGGTAATAAAAACGGCAAAATTAACACCTGGACTGAGATTAGTTGGTTGGGATGTGGCAATTGGCGCATTAGGACCGATACTTATTGAAGGAAATTCAAATTACGATGCAGGCGGGAATGACATATCAGAAAGCGGTTATCGTAAGAACCCGGTATTCAGAAAAATTCTTCATGAAATAAATTATTTATAAAAGAACATAAGTACTACTTCTACAAGAATTGGCCGGTTCATCACAGGTTTTAATCTGTTAATCAAAAAAAATTTTGAGTGAAAAAAATTATATTTTAATTTGCGTCACTGATCTATTTTATCATTGTTGAGAATAACTAATTTTTAAAATAT
>JANYIW010000026.1 GCA_025358645.1 Bacteroidales bacterium | reverse complement strand
AGAGCCATACGAAATGTCAAGGTCAAACAAAAAATATCCGGGCAGTTCAAAATATTGAATGCTGCAAAAAACTTCGCTATCCTGAGATCCATTATTGACACTGCCATAAAAAATAATCAAAATGTATTACAAGCTTTGAATGTCATTGCCGATTATAAAAGAATCTGATTTATTCTAGTAATTTTAACTTTAGGCATTTTAGGCACTCAAAACTCTAGGCACTGTGATTAGTAACCTTTTTCGTAATATTGTTTTGGTTGGTAAATTTACCCGGATCCATTAACCGTTTAAATGCCTGAAAAGGATTATGCATATTATCAAACTCATATTCAGTGGTTGTCCATAACTCGGCAATTCCTGTTGATGGCACATAGTATTTTGATTCTTTAATTAAATTCCCTTTTTCATCATATATATAATCAATGTAAAAGGATATTGCATTCTGCCAATACATAGTTTGCCTGCTTATCCTGTCATTCTCAAGTGTATATTGTGAATATTCCGAATTATTGACAGATGGCCTACTATAAGTTATTCTGGTTAATTTTTCATTACTGTCATATTCAAATCCTTTTGTGAGGCTCCTGGCAGTATTATCAGGGTTAACCCATTCTTTTCTGTTCATGGACGCTTCGACTACACTCCAATCACTGCTGAACATGGCAGGGTCCAAATAAAAATCAGAGGATGATAAAAGGTTATCGTCGTTGTAAGAGTGCCTGGTGTAAGTGAATTTGCTTTTTTCTTCAGTTACTAAATTAGCCCCATTATATGAATACTCCATATTCATGACGCCGCCAGTTAATACTTTACTAAGTAGCGGAATATCGGTGTTCTCAACAATTAGCTGTTTTTCTTTCTCGCAGGAAAATAAAGCGAGAGAAAATGTTATTATCAGTGCTATTTTTTTCATGATATTGCTTTTAGGGATTTGGCTCTATTAAGGTTAAGTTATAGATTTGCAAGTTGTTAAGTCAGAATGATATTTTAAATTACAAATATTTTAATTCTGTCATTAAACTATATCTCTTTGCCAGACAATTTTAACCATTCTGGCATTTTCCTGGAAATCAACAAGTTTCTCATTTGTCCATTCATATTTTACTCCCTGGTAATTATAGAATTCACACAGTCCACAGTTTTGTAGCGGGATTTGTATTAAATAATAATAGTCATTATCCCATTTGTATGCAAAAACAGTTGTCCCTGCATAACCGGCAGGAGTTTCCATTTGAGAAATCCTGGCAGTTAACCAATATGGATTTGCGGGAAGTTTCTCATCATTTTCCTTTTTGCATGAAAATAACATAAGAAAAAAGAAAAACATTAAGACAATCTTTTTCAAGTTATCAGGTTTAGTGTTAATGTTTTCACAGCAAAAATCAAGCCATTGTTTATTCTGAAGTTCGCAAAATATTTAATATATGTTTATGGGTAGTATTGTTGTGTTCGCGACGTATTGTTCCCATGTGAGGGAAAAGTACAAAATCCTTAAGCCTGGCACCTGGTATTGTAATCAGGGGTTTTTTGAAAAAATATTTTGATTCGTCATACAGAGTTTACTAAATTTGAAAGATATCTCTATAATTATGAAAAGAATATTCTGTTTAATAACAGTGATTTTTATTGCAGCACAGGGATACAGTCAGACAAACGATAAGAAAGCAAAGGAATAATTACAAGCTAATATTAATAAGACGAGATATTTCTTCATGATTGATAGCTATTTAATGATTTCCTCATTTTACCATTACCTCACCGAGTTTGTACCATCCGGGTTCTGTTTCTCTCTGTTTTTTAAATGCTAACTCTACAATCCTGTTGCGATGAAATGTACATTCGTCACGCAAGCCAATCAAAATATCGTATTTACCGGAGGTAATGTTTTTGTCAAGACTTATGGCACACTGTTCGGCAACGATCTCATTGGGTTGCCAATTGCGGTTATCTGATTCCACTAACTCCTGGGTAAATGTCTTCCCCGTAATTTTATTATTTAGTTTAATGTAAAGATTGAAGTGGCGATATGCGGGTGCAACCCCATGATTTTCCCATGTAAGCCGTATGTAATTCCTGTTCGATTTTATCCGGAAGGTATCAGGCATCATGGCAAATTTAGGAAAATACCAATATCCTGACAGGTTAGCTAACCTACCTGCATACTGATAATTTTGTTTAATCCATTCTCGTGGGTAATAGTGAAATCCAATATATGTCGCATGTGTCTCAAGTACTGCCTTTTCGAACCTGGAACCACTGGCCCACATTCCATCCTTAACAGCAGCTCGATAATGATCCGATTCCAAAACCACAGGAAGGCTTTTATAAGTCTTACTATATAATTCAGGCGTGCGAATACATGAGTATCCAAACCCTAAATTTTTATACCATAATACATTTCCACTGTCATCACGGAAACCTAAGCCGTTATCAAGGGAATACCGGTATATTTCATAGTCTCCGCCATCGTCTGTATCGCGCTGACCAATATAATCATCGCTTAAAATCAGCACTGAATGTTTGTAACATCGTTTATAAATGTCAATATGCTTTTTTACAACATCAACTGGAACATCATTCCAACCTGAATATGCAGTATGTCCTTCGCCCCATTCACCTATACTCCCGATATCAATGTACTCGATCCAGGGTTTCCCGTCATAACGGGCGGCAAAGACCTTATGGAAATTTTCGAGTTTACTAAGAAAAACGGGATCACCATAATCCGGTGCCCAGCACTTAATTGAGAGATCAGGATGATCAATAAATTTCCCCTTGGCACCTGCTTTTATCACCCACTCTGGTGTAGCATATACCATTCCTGTTTCTTTGCAGGTTATCCGAAACGATATTGTGTGTCCCCAGGCAATCCACCGGTTTATAATAGAATCGATCACCTCCCAGTTGTAGACACCCTCTTGAGGCTCCAGATAACTCCAGGCAAGTCTCAGATATATATCATTCAAACCCGGAAAATCAGGTAGGGAATCGTTAGTAGCCATTCGGTTGCCATAATTACCTATGCCATTATCGTAATAATGAATGCACCAACCTTTGTGCGGATTAGTGCATACTGCTGAGCTATCCCAGTATCGTTCGAGGTTAAAAAACGTGCGGTTTTTGTATGTGCCCCTCCCATCTTCAGGATTCGTGCCAATGGCTTGTCCCCAGGAAATTTGGCTTGCCAAACTCAACGCGGTAATGAATAGGTAGAATAATCTGCTCATTTTGTTTTGAATTAGTATTATTTATAATGCAATCGCGAATAGCCATCAATAAGGTACTATATATTTTTATAATTTTAATTCGTTCCATTTTTCACCCCCCATTTATTTAACATTTCCAGCAATAATTCTGTCTGATCAACAGTATGACTCGCAGATACAGTGATTCTAACTATAAATTTTGCCTGTTTGACCGGATAATTCATGAATGGAACAATAATTCCATTGTTTTCCAAAAAGAGTGACAGATCTTTTGCTTTGGCAAATTCAGATAGCATTATGGGCACGATGGGTGTATTATCCAATGTAGTTTGGAACCCCAAACCGATAATCTCTTTTTTGAGTTCTCTGGCTTTTTCAAGCAACCGGATATGCATTTCAGGATTTTTGCGTACTATTTTCAAGGATGCTAATCCTGCTGCTACAATTGGAGCTGGCAGAGCAGTAGATGCCTTGTAAATTGTTGATTTATCCCTTATAAGGCTAATAAATTCGGTGCTTCCGGAAATAAAGCCACCATAACCGCCCAATGCTTTGCTCATTGTCTCAGTCTGGTAAATATTTTCTGCATTATTGAGTTTAAAATGTTCGGGTGTTCCCCTGCCGTTTTCTCCAAGGATGCCTGTTGAATGTGCATCATCCACAATCAGAATAGCATTGTATTTTTTCACTAAAGGATAAATTTTATCTAACGGGGCAATCTCCCCAGAAAGAGCGAATACGCCATCCGTAATGATAAGGGGCCTGAATCCCTTATGTTGATGAAGCAAATCCTCAAGATGGATGACGTCACAATGATAATAATATTGCATATTAGTAATATCCCTTGGTATGTTTCCGGTAATACTTGGATGTGCAAATTGATCCATGAAAACTGCCGAATACCTGCTTTTCAATATTTCGAGCAATATGCTGTTTCCCTGATATCCGGATGCAAATACAACAGCATTCTGATTTCCCTTAAAAATCGAAAGTTGCTCTTCAAGTTCAAGATGAATATCGGAAGTCCCAGTTGTACATCTTGAGGCTGAAAAGTTGACGCCATACTTCTTTATTGATTGAATGGATGCTGCTTTTACGTCAGGATGATTGGCCAGGCCAAGATAGTTATTGCCAGCAAAATAGGAATATTTTTTGCCATTATAGTGGACATAATTTCCGATACCGCCAGTCAATATAATCATAGGAATTCAGTTAAAGGGTAGATAAATTCATTGGGTCCTTGTCTCTTTTAAAACTTTTAACACATATTTCTCACCTTCTGTTACTTAAATTCAATACCTTAAATAAATGATATTGGATCAATATATTTAGTTTCTTAATTACCATTCCCTCCTGATTGAATATAATCATGAACAGCTTTCACAATACCTTCACCATAAGTATTATAGTTATCAATTGTTAAATACGACTCATTGCGAATTCCTGACTGGGTTATTTCAAAAACCGTTGTAGGTATATGAAATTCGGTA
>JANYIW010000014.1 GCA_025358645.1 Bacteroidales bacterium | reverse complement strand
ATTGGTCCGAAAAGAAAATCGAGATAATCAAGCTGATGGGAGGCCAGATCAAAAAAATGCCCGCCTCCTGATACATCAGGATCAACACGCCATGAAAGTTTTCCTTTTTTTTCATCTTCCGAAGGGGCCTTGAATAGTTGTATCAGCAAGAAACGCACTTTGCCAATACACCCCTTTTCAATAAGATCTTTAACTAAAAGGAAACCGGGAAGAGCTCTTCTGTAATAGGCCACAAAAACAGGAACCTGGTATTTTTCAGCTGCTTTATTTATTTTAAGACATTCAGCGTGGTTTAAAGCCATTGGTTTCTCAATGTAGACTGGTTTTCGGGCTTTAATCACTTCAAGAGCATACGATGCGTGGCTATTTGGGGGAGTTGCTATATAGACTGCATCAATCTCCTTATCATTAATCAGATCCGAAGCTTTTGAATAAAACTTTGGAACATTATGTCGCCGTGCATAATCCCCGGCCAGAACGGCATTTCTTCTCATAACAGCTACCAGTCTGGAATCTCCTACTTTATTAAATGCCGGACCACTTTTTACTTCAGTGACATTTCCACAACCAATTATACCCCAGTTTATCATTTTATGAATTTAAGGATAAAATTAAACCAACCGTTGCTTTGATGACCATAATCCCAGCGCAGGATTTGAAATGAAGAAAAATTCTTCACCATTAGTATTATTAAAACCCTCTTTAAGGGTTTTTGGATTATATTTTTTCAACATTTCACTGAGATCATGATATTTAAAATTTACTGATTCTATCTCTTCCCGTGTAAGGTATCCCGGGCAATAAGTTATTGAGAACCTTCCTTCTGAACTTCCGTGGATCAAATGTGCTGCTGCACTCAGATTTTTATTAAGATCTTCGTTTTCTTTGAGTGATTTTAAAGTGGCCGGGGTTCCCCGGTAGCCATATTTTCTAATTAACCGGTCAATCTCTTTGTCCTCACCAAACTCTTTTAACCCAGGAGCCAGGACAATCAACTCCCCTTTATCCGCCATCGCCATACGTGTTCTGTAAATGCTTTTATTCCCAAGCCAGGTGCTTTTATACTCTGCAGGATCAAGATAAACAACAACTTTTTTTAATGGTTTTTCGAGAACATTGAAGTTTACCTTCAACGAAAGTTCTGCAGCAAGCCTGAATACTTCAACATCATCACCGATAAAAAGCCCTCTTACCACAAGCTTTCCTTCTTCTGTACGGCCTATGACAGTATGTATATAAACAATAGGCAAGTTTCGGGTAAAATTTTCGGAGGCATAGTTTAACAGTGACCTTACAGGATTATCAGCTTTACCCATTATGCGTTCCATACCATAAACCGCTCCGATAAAATGACTCTTATTTATACCTTCAGGTCCACCTGTCCCGATAAAAAGGTTTTTATTATAATTTGCCATGCCAATAACTTCATGCGGAACAACCTGTCCGACTGACAATATGAGGTCATGTCCACCATTGAAAACCAACCTGTTAAGTTGCGCTGGCCATGAATAGTTCAGAGCGCCATCGGTTATTTCAGAAACGAATTCACCGGGTACAGTGCCAACTGTAACAACATCATTTCTCCAGTCATGTACACGAAAGAGTGACTTTGGTACTCCTTTAAACATTTCCTCAATCTGACCTTCAGTCATGGGGGAGTGTGTCCCCAGTGCAGGAAGAATATCTTTCAGTTTATCCTTATAGTACCCATAAATATATGAAGTAAGTTCGCCTGCTCTTGAATGATATCGGGTACAGTCAGGTGGCACGACGAGTACCTTTTTCCTGATACCTAATTTATCAAGCGCAGAAATAATGCCTGCCTCGAGGTCTCTTGAGCTGAGAATTGTATTTTCCGAACCAGATTTATAGTATATCATCTTTTTATTTTTTTTCAATTTGCCTCACTCCTCACACCTCACGCCTCACTCCTCACACCTCATTCCTCACGCCTCACGCCTCACGCCTCACGCCTCATGCTTCACGCCTCACGCCTCACGCCTCACGCCTCACACCTCACGCCTCACACCTATTTCCAATTCGGATGTTCCGGCAAATAAGTTTCAAATTCGGTGATTAGTTCATCCTCATAGCCCCCCTTAAAAGTTCCGGAAAAGAACTTGTCCAATCCCTCTTTATAAAGCTTTTCCCACGATTCTTCTTCTTTGCCCGGATTAATTGGAAAGAAGAGTACTCCGTTGGATCTGGCTGCTTTCAGATCACCATTAGCATCGCCGATCATAAGGATTTTTTCATCAGGATACTTACCCCTGGCAGCATACCTAAGATGTTCTGTTTTTGTTCCATGTTCCTGTCCGGCTATCATCCTCAGATGATGGTCGATTTTATTTTCTTCCCACTCACGCTTAAGCGCGTCATAAGGTGTTTGTGAAACAACCATTGCATCAGCTTTTTGTTCTAATTTATCCAAACATTCTTTGACGAACGGAAAAGGAGTTATTCCGAATACCATTTTTTCGATATCCTCATTTACCTTTAACGACCATTCGAGTGTCTGTGTAATAAAAGCATCATTTACTTCTGCAGCATATTTCTTCAGAGTCGGATTTCCAAGTTTGGTCTCTTTCTTTGTCCATTCTATTAGTGGTTTGGCAGAGGGGACATTGAAATTTCTGACTTTCATCTCCGGACGGGTTGCCAACAGTCTGAGAGTCTCATTTACAGCCAGGAAACGATTGCATCCCCTGTTTGTTGAATAAAGATTCACAAATTCCCATGTCTCCCTGGCGTACTTTGATACAGCCTGCATCCGGAAGTACCTGATGAAGTTAGGGCAAAAACACTCTTTTTGTTTTATCTCCATTGTATCGAAAGCACAGCCATCGGAATCTATTCCAATAAAAAACTCTTTTTCAGGTTTAAGCGACAGTAATTGTTCTTGTGGATTCATAATATTTAAAGACAAGAGATAAAAGGTTAAAGACAAAAGTTTGTATTAATAAAATAGTAATTTAACTTACTGTTTTTCGTATGCTTCAAGCTGGTATACAGGCAATTTCTTAATGGCAAATTTCATATCAAGTCTTGCAAATCTCTGTCGCCCATTAATCATAGGAACTGATGGCCAGTCTTCACCAATCAGCGGCCTCACATAAGCAAGAAATTCATCGGTAACATCGTAGCGACTTTGGGCAATCCATTTTTCCGGGAATGTCCTTTCGGAAAGTGCAACTTTCTCAAGCGGAACCTTATCGTACCTTACATTATATATAATACCAGGCTCTCTCAGAATTGTGGCCATCCAGCCATTCCCTTCATATAATGCTATCTCAACAGCTTTTTGTCCTACTTTATATGCTTCATCAAGGTCGACGATTGAAGCATAAGTTGTAGTATGTCTTTGATCTGTTCCCATTACCTGGCCCCTGGCTGCACCTCTGGCCTTTAATCCTTTATTGTTAAGATAATTAACGACTGTCTGGCAGGCAGAATTCTGACTTGACCCAAATGAGGTATGTCCAAATGCATCTTTTACTTCTCCTATACCCCCAACATCAAACCCCTCGCTGACAACTACAATGCACCTGCCATCCTTTTTCAACTGGTCATTGACATTATCAACCAAATTATCAATAGATACCTTTGATTCGGCCATATAGATCTGAAGAGGCATAGTTCTCCCGGGATCGGCAAGTCTTGCAGCTGCAGGAATATAGCCTATTTTCCGTCCCATGGCCTGAATAACCAGTACCGGATCAGCAGGAGAGGAGCCCATATTTTCTTCATTGGCATTCTGAATAATATGCGACCAGTATCTTGCAACACTTCCATATCCAGGGGTGTGATCTATAAGCTTGAATTCATTGTCGCCCACGTCATTATCAATTGTTTTTGGCACACCTACGGCAATGAGGTCAAGTCCTCTTGTTTTTGCCAGTTCGCTGACCTTAAAAGCAGTATGCTGTGAGTCATTGCCTCCTATATAGAAAAAGTACCCGATATTATGAGCCTTAAAAACTTCCATTATCCTCTGGAAGTCCTTTTGTTGTTTGTCTTTCAGTTTGTAGCGGCAGGTACCTATACTTCCTGCAGCAGGAGTGTTTCTTAACAAAGCAATCTCTTCATAATTCTGAGAAGAAAGATCAAGAAGCTCCTCATTCAATACCCCCTCAATTCCATGCCACCCTCCATATACCTTCCCGAACTTGTCAGGAAACATCCTGCAGGTTTCAATAATTCCCCGTAATGAACTATTGATGACCGGCGAAGGTCCTCCTGACTGGGCAACTATTACGTTTTTAGTCATAGTTTTAAAGTTTGATCGTTTATTCCTTATACTCCGCTATATGCACTGAAACCTCCATCAACCGGAATTACGACACCAGTTACAAATTTTGACAGATCAGAAACGAGATATATCAGGGTGCCAGTTAATTCTTCAGGGACACAATAGCGTTCCATTGGCGTCCCATTTATTATTTTCTTTCCTCTTGGTGTAAGGTCTCCGGTTTTATCATCAATCAGAAGAAATCTGTTCTGATTTGTAAGAAGAAATCCCGGAGCTATGGCATTAACCCTGACACCTGTTTTTGAAAAATGGACTGCCAGCCATTGGGTGAAATTGTTTACGGCTGCTTTTGCTGCCGAGTAGGCAGCAATTTTTGTCAGAGGCCTGTAGGAGTTCATTGAAGAAATGTTTATTATGACTCCTGATTTTTTCTTTACCAGATCAGTTGCAAAAACCATTGTTGGGATAAGTGTACCTTTAAAGTTAAGGTCAAATACCTTGTCGAATCCTTCAATTTGAAGTCCGAAAAATGTCTCTTCAAGGTTTTCGTCTTCTGTCCCTTCCATTTTCTCAACCCTGGTGGTAGCTGCAGGAGAGTTACCCCCGGCTCCATTCACCAGTATGTCAATTGGGCCAAACTTCTCATGAATAATTTTTTTAGCTGCCTCCAGCGAGACCTTATCAAGGACACTGGCAGAAATTCCTAATGAGGGCGTATTAAACTCATTTTCAATCCGTTTAGCAACTTCTGTAGCGGCATCTTTGTTCAAGTCGAGGATCACAGTTTTGACACCATGAGCAGCAAGCGATCTGGCAAGGGTTGAGCAGATAATGCCTGCACCCCCTGTGATAACTGCTACTTTATCTTTTAAATTTAATTCGTTCATGTATAATGTGTTAAAATCCAAAATACTCCTTTGCATTTCTATATGATATCCCTTCAATTAATGGTTTCAATAGTTCTTCTTCCTCAGGAATTAGTCCTTTTTCAACTTCTTCGCCAACATAATTACACACCAGACGTCTGAAATATTCATGCCGTGGGTAGGAGAGGAAGCTTCGGGAATCAGTAACCATCCCAATAAACCTTCTTAATAATCCCAATGCTTCAAGATCCTTTAAATGTTTCTCCATGCCACTTTTCTGATCGAGGAACCACCAGGCGGCTCCATGCTGAACTTTAACAGCTGATGAGCCATCGTTAAAATTCCCGGCCATAGTAATCATCATCTCGTTATCAGAAGGATTAAGATTATAAAGGATTGTTTTTGTAAGCTGATCATGATTATCAAGTTCATTTAAAAATTTTGATATTTTCAGTGGATCTTGTGCAACTCCGATTGAATCCCATCCGGTATCAGGTCCCATCTGTCTGAACATCCGTTGATTATTATTTCTCATTGCTCCCACATGAAACTGTTGGGTCCATCCTCTTTTATGGTTCATTTTGCAGAGTTCAAGCATCACTGCTGTTTTGTATTTTTCAGAATCTTCATGTGAAATGAGATTTCCTTTTAATAAATTTTTAAAAATTTTATCGATTTCTGCAAATGTAAAAGCGGCAAAATAAAAACGGTCAAGACCGTGATCAGATAGCCTGCCACCCAACTTATGGAAGAATTTGTGTCTTTTATCTAATGCTTCAATCAGGGCATCAAAATTACTTATCCCGGTTCCGCTTGCCAGTTCAAGTTTAAGAATATATGATTTGAACTTTTCCGGGTCTTCTGTTTTAATGACATTATCGGGACGGAATGTTGGCAGAACAGGAATTTCGAAAGAATCTTTCAGTTTCAGATGATGTTCAAGATTATCGGTGGGGTCATCAGTTGTGCATATTACCTCAACTTTCATCTTCCTGATTATTGACCGTGTGCTAAACTCTTTGGTTTGAAGTAAAGCGGAAGTTTTTTCATAAATCCCTTTAGCTGTGGAGGGAGAAATAAGATCTGTAATATTGAAATATCTGGCGAGTTCAAGATGTGTCCAGTGATACAAAGGGTTTCCTACCGTGGCTGGAACCGTCTCAGCCCATTTCATAAATTTTTCGATGCTTGAAGCATTGCCTGTACAGTATTTTTCGTTGATACCGTTTGTTCGCATTGCACGCCATTTATAATGATCACCTTCAAGCCAGGCTTCAGTAAGATTCTTAAATTGACGATCTTCGTATATCATTGCTGGTGAAAGGTGACAGTGAAAATCTATAATAGGCTGATTTTCAGAATATTTATGGTAGAGCTCAATGGCTGTCTTATTACCCAGAAGAAAATTCTCATGAATAAATGGTTTCATATTTTAAAAAGATATTATAAATTTTTATAAATTTGACAATTAATGTTTCGTTAACGATCACGAAAGTATGAATTTCAAATCAATAAATCAAAAAATAAAGAAAGATTAAAGACAATCCACCTTCGTTTTCAAAAGTAAAAGACCGCGGGGACTGTAAGTTGGTAGTAAGTCAAAAGTAATAATAAATGTATTATATTAATCCGATAAAATCACGATAAATGAGAACCAATAAAAGAATTTTGACAGCCATTCTATTATTCTGCTCTTGCTCAGTTTTTTCACAGGTGCAAACTATGGCTTTCTTTAAATCAGACATAAATAAATCTGATATTAAAACTGTTCTGAAAGCTGTTGCTGACTGGCAGATCAGAACTCCTCTCGTGCATGATCTGGCTGACTGGACCAATGGTGCATTATATGCAGGTATGGTAGAATGGGCAGGTATTGCTTATGATAATTCATATTATGAATGGTTAAAAGATATTTCGCAGAAAAACGGTTGGTCGTATATGGTCAGGAAAAATCCACTGGCTAAATATCATGCCGATGATTATTGTGTAGGGCAGACTTATATTGAACTTTATCGTAAATATAAGGACAAGAATATGATCAAACCCATGAAGGATTATCTTGATCAGATAATTAAGAACCCTGCTACAGGTGATCTTAAATTTGAAAACACAAAGGATTACTGGGCAACTCAGCGTTGGTCCTGGTGCGATGCTCTTTTTATGGGGCCTACAGTATGGGCAAAAATGGCCAAAGTAACCGGCAGGAAAAAGTACCTTGATTTTATGTATAAGGAATATAAGTCTACTACAGATTATCTTTACGATAAAGATGAAAACCTCTATTTCAGGGATTCAAATTATTTCACCAGTAAAGAGGCAAACGGAGCAAAAGTATTCTGGGGACGCGGTAATGGATGGGTCTTCGCCGGATTGCCAATTATCATCAGAGAACTTCCTTCAAAATATGAGCACAAGGATTATTTTGTAAATATATATAAGAAAATGGCTGCAAAACTTCTTGCATTACAGTCTACTGACGGATTCTGGCATGCAAGCCTTCTCGATCCTGACAGTTATCCAAATCCTGAAATGAGCGCCACGGCTTTTTTCGTTTATGGCATGGCCTGGGGTGTAAATAATGGATATCTTGATAAGGCAATATATCTTCCTGCTATAGTAAAGGGCTGGAAATCAATGGTTACATCTGTCTGGCCTGACGGTAAGGTCGGATTTATTCAGCCTATCGGAGCCGATCCCAAAAGCGTTACAAAGGAAATGACTGAAGTATATGGCGTCGGTGGATTCCTTATGGCTGGTACCGAGATTACACGACTGATAGATAAAGGAAATCTAATGAGGAGTGAGGAGTGAGGTATGAGGAGTGAGGTATGAGGAGTGAGGTATGAGGGATGAGGAGTGAGGTATGAGGAGTGAGGAGTGAGGAGTGAGGAGTGAGGAGTGAGGAGTGAGGTATTAGGAAATAGGGATTACAAATTTATTATCAAATGAAACAAAAAACAATAATATTATTTACAGCATTCTTTTCGATTGCAAATCTGGCAAATGGCCAGGGTTTCCTTAAAGCTGACGGGAAAAGGATTGTAAATGAAAAAGGGGAGAATGTATTGCTCAGGGGAATTGGTCTTGGTGGTTGGATGTTGCAGGAACCATATATGTTTCAGCTCTCTGATGTCGCGCGTACCCAGACTGAAATAAAATCGAAAATCAGTGAATTAATCGGACAGAAAAATTGTGATGAATTCTATACGCGTTATCTGAATAATATGATAACAGAGAACGACATTGACGCACTCAAAAAGTGGGGGTTTAATTCAATGCGGCTGCCAATGCATTATAATCTCTTTACCCTGCCAGTGGATAAAGAGCCCATTGACGGACAAAATTCGTGGTTAAAAACAGGGTTTAGATTAACTGATAATCTTCTTTCCTGGTGTAAGAAATACAAAATTTATCTTATCCTGGACCTCCATGCAGCCCCTGGCGGACAGGGAAATGACCGGCCAATCGCCGATGTAGATACGCTTAAGCCGAGTCTTTGGGATAGTGAGGCAAATCAGAAAAAAACAATTGCACTCTGGAAAAAGCTCGCTGAGAGATATAAAGATGAAGAATGGATCGGCGGATATGACCTTATCAATGAAACCAACTATAAACTAAAGGGTAATATAGCTTTGAAAAATCTCTTTTCTGCCATTACCAAAGAGATTCGCAGCATTGACAGGAAGCATATTATTTTCATCGAGGGCAACCAGTTTGCAAATGATTATACAGGCCTTACTCCGTCATGGGATAATAATATGGTATATAGCTTTCATAAATACTGGAATCCAACCACGGTTGAAACTATTCAGAAGTATCTTGATATGAGAGACCATTATAATGTACCATTCTGGATGGGAGAATCGGGCGAGAATAATAACGAATGGTTCAGGGCCGCTGTGAATTTATTTGAAACAAATAACATTGGCTGGTCGTGGTGGACAATTAAAAAAATCGGTTCTGAAAGTAGTTTAATGACTATCTCAAAGCCAGTTGGTTATCAGAAAATTATTGAATACTGGGCAGGGAAAGGCCCAAAACCGACTATTGAAGAGGCTAAGAAAACTTTTATGGAATTGGCTGAAAATGTGAAGTTTGAAAATTGTAAAATTAATTCTGGTGTTCTGGATGCGTTGTTTGGAAATCAGAAATAAAGACTCTTAATTATCAAGTGAATAATTTTAATCAAGTAATATGAAAGTAGAACTTAGATATGCAGCACATCCTGATGATGTAAAAAACTACGATACAGCTAAACTTCGAAAAGAGTTCCTGATTGAAAATATTTTTATGCCGGATGAGATCTCTTTTGTCTATTCGATGTACGATCGATATATGGTGGGAGGTGCTATGCCTGTTAAAAAGAAATTAATTCTGGAAACAACAGACGAACTTAAGGCTGAACATTTTCTTGACAGGAGGGAGCTGGGTCTCATTAATGTTGGCGGAGATGCAAAGATTCATGCGGGGAGTGAGATCTATGAAATTGGATTTAAGGAGGCTTTGTATCTGGGCAAAGGTACAAATAATGTCGTTTTTGAATCGGTTGATCCGGGTAATCCTGCAAAGCTTTATATAAATTCTGCCCCTGCCCATCACTCATATCCATCCAGAAAGGTAACAGTTGCTGATGCAGAGATAGTTGTTCTGGGAACAATGGAAACTTCAAATCACCGGACTATTAATAAGTTACTTGTTAACAGTATTATTGAGACCTGCCAGCTACAAATGGGGATGACTGAGCTTAAGCTGGGAAGTGTCTGGAATACCATGCCGGTTCATACACATAATCGAAGGATGGAGGCTTATTTCTATTTTGAGGTACCCGAAAAGCAGACCATCTGTCATTTCATGGGTGACCCAGATGAAACACGGCATATATGGATGAAGAATGAACAGGCCGTCCTTTCTCCATCCTGGAGTATTCACAGCGCTGCCGGAACATCTAACTATACGTTTATCTGGGGTATGGCCGGGGAGAATCTTGACTATGGTGATATGGATATCCGTCAACCCGATACGCTCAAATAGATTTTTTACCCCCAACCCCCCAAAATGGGGCTTAATTGGTTCAAATATAGCGTATTATCACCCGTTTAGAGGGAATAATGAGCCAGAAAGAGGGGAAACAGTTATTTAACATATTAGTAAAAAAGAAAAACAATATGAAAGATTTATTTGATCTTACCGGGAAAGTTGCACTCGTAACAGGTGGCACCCATGGAATAGGTCTGGCAATAGCGTTGTTGCTGGCAAAGGCAGGTGCAAAAGTTTGTGTTAATGATCTTCAGGAAGATAAGCTGCTGATTTGCAGGGAAAGTTTCAAAAAAGAAGGTCTTGATGTCTTTACATTGAAATTCGACGTAACCGATGAGCATGATGTTGATAAAGGCATATCACTGATCGAAAAAAGCGTTGGTTCCATAGATATTCTGGTCAATAATGCCGGAATTATAAAACGGATTCCAATACTTGAGATGGCAATAGCTGATTACAAACAGGTTATAGATGTTGACCTTGTTGCTCCGTTGATTATTTCAAAAAGGGTTGCTCCAAAGATGATTGCAAAACGCAGTGGTAAGATCATAAATATGTGTTCAATGATGAGTGTCTATGGCCGGAATACAGTTTCTGCTTACGCTTCAGCAAAAGGAGGTCTTAAGCTTCTGACGCAGAATATGACCTGTGAATGGGCAAAGTATAATATTCAGATCAATGGAATTGGTCCGGGCTATATTGCAACCTCACAAACAGCTCCAATACGTGAAAACGGACATCCGTTTAACGACCTTGTTATGACCCGCACACCTGCAGGCAGATGGGGTGAACCGAAGGATGTGGCTAATGCAGCTCTCTTCCTGGCTTCCAAAGCCAGTAATTTTGTTAATGGTCATATCCTTTATGTTGATGGCGGAATCCTTGCCAACTTTGGCTATGTGAAAGGGGAGAACGATATATAACTGTCTTATAGTCTTGTAGTCTTTATGCCCTTCGGGCTGTCTTTTATGTCATTATGTGAGACAGCGAAGCGTAAAGACAATTCAGAGTTTCTTCTCCGGATTCTCCGGATGATCCTCAGAATATGGTTTGGCGTATAGGTCTTCGACGCGGACCTTGTTATTTTCACGATCTATAGTTGGAATAGGTTGAATTTGTTCTTCACCTGCCTTACCATTGAAATAGAGAATACAGGCAAAGATTGGCATTAATGGAAGTGTGAGTGCACTGACTATAGCTGAAAGGATGATGAACAGCGGATTTGCTGTTACATCTACCAGTTTGGCAGCATCTTCCGGATTAACA
>JANYIW010000007.1 GCA_025358645.1 Bacteroidales bacterium | reverse complement strand
GTTCCTTCTTTATTGAGTTCGGTGAGAAGGTTGATTACCTCAATACCGTTTTTCGAATCGAGGTTACCTGTAGGCTCATCAGCAAGGATAAGTTTCGGATTTGCAACAACTGCACGTGCAATTGCAACTCTCTGTTGTTGTCCTCCTGATAGTTGTTGTGGAAAATGTTTAGCCCTGTGACCAATTTTCATCCTTTCCAGAACATCTTCAACTCTCTTTTTTCGATCACTTGTCTTCATTTTCAGATAGATAAGCGGCAGTTCAACATTTTCATAAACATTTAGTTCGTCAATCAAGTTAAAACTCTGGAAAACGAATCCTATATTTCCTTTACGGAAAATAGTCCTGTCGCGTTCTTTAAGGTTAGCTACTTCTGTTCCGTTGAAAATGTAGCTTCCTGAAGATGGATTATCAAGTAACCCAAGGATGTTTAACAGAGTAGATTTTCCGCATCCTGAAGGGCCCATTACTGCAACATATTCTCCCCCTTTTACATTAAGAGTCACTTTATTGAGAGCAGTTGTCTCAACTTCTTCAGTCCTGAAGACTTTTGTTAAATCATTAGTTTTAATCATGACTTTAGTTATTAATAGTTATTTAGATTTTTTAAGAATTAGTTTTTCATTTTTGCCGAAGGTTTCATATCCTGAAACTATGACTTTTTCACCTGGTTTCAGACCTTCAAGTACCTCATAATATTTTGGATTTTTTCTTCCAATGGATATATCACGTTTTGTTGCGAAGGATTCAGTCGGATCAAGAACAAATATCCACTGTCCGCCTGTTTCCTGGAAGAACCCGCCAATTGGGACAAGAACTGAAACTTTTGGCTGACCTAACTGAAGACTTGTATAATATGTCTGCCCTGTTCTGATATTATCTGGCATGCTGTCTCTGAAAATCATATCAATTTCGAATGTCCCGTTCCTTACTTCAGGATAAACTCTTTTTACCAGGAGGTTGTATTCTTTACCTTGTCTGTCAAGAGTGGCTGTTAAAGATGTTCTTACTCTGTCGATATAGTGTTCATCAATCTGAGCTGTTACTTTATATGAAGTAAGAACGTTGACCTGGCCCATGTTTGCCCCTCTTTGGATATTCTGTCCGATTTCCGGTGTTAAGAGGCCAAGCTGACCGTCAACCGGGGCTCTGACATTAAGATTTTCTGCTCTTTCTCTTACCAGTTGCAGGTTTTTCCTCATATTTTCAAGGTTAGTTACCATAGAGTTGATATTGACAGAATAGAATGAAGAATCCTGTTTTTGGCGTTCAAGAGCCAGCTCTCTTGATTGACGGGCCATATCGAGATCCTCTTTCGAACGGATAAATTCTTCCTTCGATATGAGGTTGTCTTTCATGAGAGTTACATTCTGCTGATAGTTGCGTTCCTTTCGCTCGATATCATACTTAAGAGTTACCAGGTCTCTTTTTATCTGAAGCCTTTGTTGCTCCATATTGATCTGAGTATTTCTTAAAAAGTTTTCTTTCTCAGCAAGTTGAGCTTCACTGTCAAGTATGTTCAGATGAAGATCAGGATTGGAAAGCTTAAGGATTATATCTCCTTTTTTTACCATAGTTCCCTCTTCAATAACCTTCTCTTCAACACGTCCGCCTTCCTGAGCATCAAGATATATGATGGTGATGGGTTCCACTGTACCAGGCACTGTAATGTAATCATTGAACTGATCCTGGGAAACTGTTTCAATAATAAGTTTATCTTTTTCAACTTTATATGTTGAGGTGCGATCGGCAAAAAAAGCCATATAAATAAGTACTACAATTGCTATCCCTATAGCCAGATATCCGAAATGCTTTTTCTGAATGCCTTTTTTCTTTGGGATTACTTTATCCATTGATTGAAGAGGAGTATCCATTTCTACTGTTTTTTTATTAGATTAATTATTTATAATATTTTCATATTCTCCAGTGGAGTAAAACTGAATTGTGAGCTTGCGTATCAGCAACTGCAATTTTGTTCGTAATGCTTCTGCCTCTGCTTTGAATAATGTGGTTTTTGCAGCTGAATAATCTGTTACGTCAACAAGACCAGCTTCAAACTTTTTCTCAACAGCATTAAAGGATTTTGTGTTATAGTCAAAATTAGCGTTCGCAGCAGCAAATTCATCTTTCCCTCTGTTGTAATTGAGACAGGCATTTTCAATATCAGTGAACAGATTATTTTTTTCCTGTTCCAGCCTGAGCTCTGTATCATTCTTTCTGATTTTGGCAAGCTTAATATTTCTTGCTGTGGAATAATTATTGAATAATGGTATATTTATTGAAACCGCTACTGCCTGGCCAAAGTTGTTCTTCATCTGATTTGAGAAGGAGCTATGGGCTGAAGTATCATTAAGCAAAGTATAATATCCTGTAAAAATCTGACCTCCAAGAGACAGGCTGGGAGCAAGGCTTCCCCTTGCAGCAGCTATCTGCTTTTTTGAAGCTTTCAGTTCGTATTCGATCTCTTTTAAACGCGGGAGAGTCACCGCTGCAATGCTGTATATACTGTCAGTATTAAAGTTATAATCAGATATAAGAACAGTGTTAAGTTCAGGTATAAGTATATCAAATTCTGATCCTGTTTCAAGCTGGAGCATCTGTTTAAGCGTTGTCAGCGCCTGGCTTGCATTATTGTGAGCAACGGTGTAAGCAAGTTTATCAGTTGAGGCCTGGCTTTCGATTTCATATTGCTTTGATAAGGCTTCTTTACCGGTTTCCACCATTTTCCTGATTCTGAATTGTTGTTTTTCTGATAAATCAAGTTGCATCTTTGAGGCATTCTCGAGTCCCCTTGAATACAATACCTGATAGTACTGACCCATAATATCAACAATAAGGGTATTCCTTACTATTTTTTCATTTTCCAATCCGGCCTTAAGCATAAACCTATTGGCTGAAATTGTATTAAGTGCAGCAAAACCATTAAATAACCTGATGTTCGAAGTCAACTGGTAGCCATTTCTGAAGTTTTGCAGAAATGTAATACTATTAGAAACAGGATCAACTGACCTTCCGTATTGGATACTCGCGTCTGATCCTAAATTTAGTGAGGGAAGTAAATCCATTTTTGATTTGAAGGAATTGACTTCTGCAATTTCGGTCTGAAGTCTCTGCCTCTGAAGGCCTATATTGTTTGTTACAGCATAGTTAATGCAATCCTCCAGAGTCCATTTTTTTCCCTGAGCTGATGTTTTCCCAAAACAGAATAATAAGAGAAGTACTGATATCCAAAAATTTCTTTTCATTTTTATTATTTCAAATTTCATCAAGATATACCAAAGTTTATGCCGAAACTATAATCGTCATAAAATCAGTTATATAATGAATTTGCAAATTTTCATTATGTCAAAAAATTAGACATTGAGGTGTGTGAAAACATTACAATTTCAATATCTGTTCAGTAAATAAAACTGCTTGACACTGTAGCTTCTCATAGTGTTCCTTTGTGAAGTATTGGAGAAGTTAGGGTATGAACATTATTAGCAGGAACCTTGTTATAGTTTTGATAAATCTATCAGCTAATTACCAGTAAACTGATAAACTATGAACCTTACATATATTTTCGATCATCTTTGGATGGATTATATTATACAAAACCCATCTGTACTGAATATTTATAATCTTTTTATAGATGAAGGTGAAAAGGTGGTTAATGACCATATTGCTTTCAGAACGCTTGATTTTCCAGGGATTAATATCGATGTACTGGCGAAACCGTTTATTGAACTAGGCTATAGTCCTATGGGGGAGTACGTTTTTAATGATAAACATCTAATTGCTAAACACTATGAATTACCTGGCGATAGTTTGCAGCCACGTGTTTTTATAAGTCAGCTCATTCTTTCCGACTGTTCTCCGTTTATTCAGAAGACTTTCCGGGAGGCATTTGAAATGACCGATCGGAATAAACTTAGCACGGATGAATTGATTTTTTCGGGTACATTATTCAGTTCTTTATCATATGATGTTTATAACCTCCTTCGTGAAGAATCAGAATATGCTGCATGGTTCTATGTTTTCGGCTTCAGGGCAAATCATTTCACAGTAAGTGTAAATTCATTAAAAAAGTTTAATAATATCTTAAAAGTAAATGAATTGCTTAAAAAGAACGGTTTCTCCTTGAACAGCTCAGGTGGTGAGATTAAAGGAACAACTTCCGATCTTCTTCAGCAATCCAGTACAATTGCAGATATTGTCACCATAAAGTTCATTGAAGGATCGTATGAAATTCCTTCATGTTATTATGAATTTGCCCAGAGATACCCTGATTCAAATGGCAACCTTTATAGCGGATTCATCGCGAAATCTGCCGATAAAATCTTCGAAAGCACCAATTTTTACAAGAAAGATTAACACTAAAAACTGAATAATTACTGTAATTACTTCATCATCCCTTAAAGATCTGATCAGATCGATCCTGAGTGTTTATTTTCATCTCATCGCTATGTGTTATTTTTGAGAATCAGTATTGATAATCCGGGAGTTTTAAATTTTTCGATGGATGGTCAAGTACAAGTATCCAATCTTTTCCACTTCAGAATAATTGTATTTCAGTCAGATTTGGTGATATTTATTCCCACCGTTAAATCTGCAGATTTAGATCCTAATTAACTAAAAAGCTTTAACTTTAAAAGTTCCGGTATATTTTGAACCATTTTATTATTAATATTATATATGAAGTGCCTGGTTTATTAGTTTATATAACAATGGGAAATCATTTACTAAGACGGTTCCCAATTATTTCGTTCTTTTTTTTCGCATTGATTGTGCAATTACAAGCTCAGCCGAAATATTCAAAATTTGGTCATCTCACTGTAGCTGATGGTTTATCGAGTAACCGTATAAGAAACATATACCGGGATAGTAAAGATTATCTTTGGATAGGGACAGAGGAAGGCCTTAATAAATATAATAGTTATGAAATAAAAAAATACCATTTTGATGAGACTAAGCCCAGCTCAATCCTTATATGTTGCCCCCAAAGTTGTTGATTCAATTCTTCCAATTGAAAAGCCAGCTGAAGTTAAATCATCACCAAAATGGTCTCCTGGCAAACTCAGGGGAATGACTGTGCTCGTTTCATTTATTATAATGCTTGACTTTAAACTTAATTAAAATAGAATTCTTATAATAACAATACATAGTTGCGAAATGATAAAGAAACTCACCCCTGTTTTGCTCTTAGGAATCAGCGTAGAAGTGCAGTTGCACACCAAAGCACTGGTGCTTGTCCGTGAAGGTCGCCCACAATACGTTCACGTTGCATGTAATGGTCGCGGTCGTTTTTGATGTTAGTTCCTTCGCATACATCTGTCAACTCGTCATTCTGGTTAATGTAACTAACCAATGCCAGCCAACCTTTACGGGCAGCGGTGCCATAAGCTTTTTTATCGAGCCAGCCATTTTTTACACCGGTGATCATGGCATAGGTGAACATGGCCGTACCTGAAGTTTCCTTCCAGGCCTCAGGATCGTCAATAATTTGACGCCACATTCCATCGGGTTCCTGATACTTCAACAGTGCGGCCATCATCTCGCGGTAACCAGTTTTAATTCTTTCCCTGTCAGGATTGTCTTTCGGCAGAATGCGCAAAATTTCGGTTATACCAACAGCCATCCATCCATTG
>JANYIW010000401.1 GCA_025358645.1 Bacteroidales bacterium | reverse complement strand
TCTTCACTCATGGAGATTATCGAAGACCGCCATGGCAAGCGCTCTACAATCATCACTTCACAACTCCCGGTATTACAATGGCATGAGATTATTGGAGAAAATACTATTGCAGACGCTATACTGGACCGCATCGTACATCAGGCACATCGAATAGAACTCTCTGGTGAATCGATGAGAAAACACATAAATAAAACGAACATATCACTTGGTGAAACAGACTAAAAAAATAACTTTGTAGAATCACCCTAAAAATTATGATGAAAATGAGGCAAAAAAGGATGTTAACTTAGGGTGGTCTTTGGCAACCGGAAATACATGGTCTCACGAAAACGATCTAGGGTGGTCAATATGTCCGTTTTTTCCAATATGATCTGTAAACTTACTGATCAATATTTGTGCAATCATTGACGCTCCTGCATTGCCTTTTGGTATTGGAAGGGAAGGAAGATCTGCTATCGCAATGCGTGTAGCTTCATCGCTGGATTCAATAATGTACTTCGGCCTGATGATCTGACGCACATATATATTTGCGGGATCGTATTCAAGTATTTCTGTGATCTCGTTGCCGATAAACTTTGACCCTTCAGGAAGATTCTCTGGCTCAATGATCTCTGTCTTGCGCGGCAGATGAGCCGGAAGTTCTGCCCTTAGTGGGTGTTTCTTATCCTTAGCTTCAGGCTTGGTGCGTGTAAAAGCGATATCTTCCGTCTTTGTTTCAGGTACCTCTGTAGCAGGTAAATCAAACAGGGTGCTCTGCATAGGATCCGGAGTGATAAAACGCTCTCTTTTTGAACCGTAAATTAATCTCTGAAGTTCAGCAAGCTGGTGTTTGAGCCATTCGATCTGGGATTGTTGTTCCTGCAAAGTGGATTTTTGCTCCAAAAATTGCTGGTATTCCGCCTTTGATATGGTTATGGTTTCCCCTGGTGTCATGATATAAAATTACATCATGAAAGCATTGAGTATATTAATATTACACCTGTTATTATCAACAAAATAAACAAGATTTGTTGCTAAAAACGTCGCCTTTTTCTTGCATTTTTCATTGAAAAACCAGTTACCATCATAGCAAGCTGACCATACTCCAATGGTTGTGTCAGACCTGGCTTTTTTGCCTCCGGAAGTTCAAGAGTGCCCCGTTCAAGCCTTTTATAAAACAGGACATATCCGCCGGGTTCCCATCGCAGCATCTTTACCCGGTTACGCGGTTTGTTGATGAAGATAAATAAATCGCCGCTGCGGGGGTCTTCTCCCAACCTGCCGCTAACCAGTCCGCTCAGTCCGTCAAACCCCATACGCATGTCGGTGGGTACGTTATAGAGAAAGTACCTGGGCGATGTAATGGAGAACATAAACCCTAGAGGATGATCAGTTGCTTTATTACAGATAAGGGGGTTGATGCTGGTAACCTCAGCTCAACACCACCCGGATAGCGCAATACTATTTCATTAGCGGTTGAAAGATCTTTGATCCGCAGAAAACTGCCTTCTTCAGAATTTGAACCTTTGTGTTTATATAACCAGTAGCGCAGGGTATGTATCGGAATATTGTATGTCATGGCATAGTCGGTCTGTGTCATGCCTGAGGATTTCCACTGCTGTGCTATGTTTAAATTTCCGGAAGTATTCTCTTTCGTATTCATATAGTTTTTTCCCGAAAGATCCGGACTCAGCGTCAGTTGTCAAATATGCACTTCCCCGGTCGGATACTTTTGATTCCTGAAATAGCTAAAGCCCAACCTCCGACATAACCCGTCAGAAAACATAATCCCTTTATGCCTTTATCGCATATCATCTGTCCAAGCCCGGGTATGAGGGCTGAGCTTATACTTATGTTTGTCGGATCGTAAGGATCTCCAGGCATATATGTATAAGATTTAATGTTGTATTTTGATTTTTCCGGTTTGTTTTGAGCAGGGCAGGTCAAAGTAATTATTGATAATCCAGCCAACAGTATGAAGATCTGTTTCATGATGAGCTTTATAACTTAATTCAAAGATACATTAACAGAGAGTCAAAGTCAAGAATATTGTAACCGGGCTGGATGGAATATCTTAAATATTATTTTAAGTGTATTTCTCTGTTCCTTGTGATGAAACTGTCAAGTTTCTCTTTAAAAACCAGGCTCAGTTTTTTGATTATTTCTTAGTAAAATTTATAATTTGTTTCCTGAATCCCTAGCATCCAAGTCAATTGTTAATTCCTGGTCATTTAGTTGAAAATGATGTGTTGTTGGGAAAACACAGAGGGACAAGGTTTCCTGTAAACCAGGCAACAATTCTGTTTCAATTACTTCCCAGAGTATGGTATTTAGTTGTTAAAATCATCAATGAATAATATCTTACCACTGTTATTCGACAATCTAACATAATCGAATGCCCCTGATCCTTTTGTTTCAAATCTTATGCCTTTAATCTGCCCTAAAAGCTGATTATACTGACAGGAGAAAATTGTATCACCATTATTAATTATTCTTGCACTTTTATTTTCCAATACAATTTTCATAACATTCCAGGAAGACAAATCTGCATTAAGAAAAGAAAGATCATTGTACTTCCCGTTCAAATGTTTTTCACCAATGGTTATTTCAGACCATCTGTAACATCCTTTCTGGACCAGGATAACAGAAGCAATTCCATTTTCTCCGATTAATCTGAATTCAACATCATAACAACTTATTCCGCCTATATCTTTACTGTTTTTATATTTAACTTCAAATTCGCAGCTATCTGCTGAAACATGAAAGTCCTTATATAGAAGATGTTCCAGGTAATATACGGTATTTCCATTGAATCCCTGATTGCTCAACTCTTTGTGAGATATGTATAAAATGCCGTCGTTTATTATGTTATGTACTTGCTTCTCAAGACCGAAGACAAATTTACGAAGGATAAAATTATCGTCATTAAAGTAAAAACTGTTCCAGCCTTCTGAAAGCACATGAATTTTTGTCGATGCAATGATCTTCCCACCTGATGAGATTCTTACATTGAAAAAACCGGGAGTCTCAAAACAGTGATTTATTAATGTTCTGCGAATGTCAAGCAATTCTCCTTTAAAACTGTCTTCTGCCTCATTCTGATCGAAGTCGATATAGACATCCTTATTTTTATATTTAGAAATATCATAATTAAAGGAAACTGTGTGTGGTGCAATTCCTGTAATATCATTTGCTTTAAAGATTATTCTCTTGCTTTTCTGTTTTGCAATCACAAGAAGAAATGCTATTACCATAAAAATTGCAAAAGAAATCATCAATACCTTTAAATTAGCTGCACCAATAAAACCCTTACTTTTCAGAAAATTAGTAACCTTATGGATGCTATGAGCCTCATTCCTGACAAATGTATCCCAGTCAGCATATTTTAAGAATCTTGCTAAAGCATTTTTGGTAGCTGTCTGAGTGGTATAATCATCTTTATATTTAATCTTGCCAAACAGACGTTTGAGAGTTTGTGGACTTATTGAAATATTTGTTTCTTCACTAATGAGCAGACTAAGTTTTCTGAATTCGTTGTCAGTCCACCCTGATACATTCTTCCAATTGAGTTTTTTCTCAATTTTCCGGATGATTATGTTGATATAGTATCTTTCGTTCATTGAATGATGAAGCTCAGAGTGATTGCATTAATTATTAATGAGTTACAGTCCTTGTCTTTCAATTTGTACAAAATGTAAAGGTTTTGTACAAACAATGTATAATTCTGACACAATAAAAAGTAATTTATCTGATCTAAATTACTTAATCTTTATGAAGACATAAAACTAACAATAAATAGAGAATTATCAAAAAATTAAAACCTAAAACTCCTATAATATGAAGAAACTATTAATACTGATCGTTTTGTATGTGTTTATAAGTGGTTTTACTATATTGGCACAGACAATAATCATTTCAGGTACAGTTACCTCTTCAGTCGAGAGCGAAGGTGCAATCCTTGGTGTAACTGTTACTGTTAAAGGTACTACTGTCGGGGTCGTTACAGATGGGAATGGAAAATACACAATTGCAGTACCGCAGAATGCTACCACTCTGGTTTTCTCCTACATAGGGATGAAAAAACAGGAAATTGAAATCGGAGGCCGAAAAGTAATTGATATAGTAATGTCCCCTGACATTTTAGGCTTGGATGAGGTTGTTGTTACAGCCCTTGGCATAGTAAGGCAGGAAAAAGCTCTGGGGTATTCAACAATCCAGGTGAAGGCAAAGGATCTGGTTCAGTCAAAACAGATCAATGTGGTTAATGGATTGACCGCCAAAGTTTCTGGTTTGCAGGTCACTACGGTGAACAATGGATTATTTGCCCCAACGCGGATCACCTTAAGAGGGAACCGATCGTTAACAGGGAATAATGAGGCTTTGATCATAGTTGACGGCGCCATATACTATAATGATATCAGCAGCCTGAATCCTGATGACATTGAATCTATCAACGTATTAAAAGGTGCAAGTGCGTCGGCTAATTACGGATCTGATGCTTCTAACGGGGTATTGATTATTACTACAAAAAAAGGGATTGCCGGTAAACCCGTGATCAATTTTTCTTCCACGGTTCAACTGGAAGCAGTTTCTTATATGCCTGATATGCAGAATCAGTTTGGTAGCAATGGAGGTGAAAGCTTTCCCCAGAATTTCAATGATCTTAGATATTATATTCCTGATGAAAATCAGCAATACGGTCCATTATTTAATGGCAAGCTTGTTCCTTTGGGGAGGCCAATTGGTGACGGAAGCTTATTAATGGTTCCTTATTCATCCCTGAAAAATGAGAAAAGGAAATTTTTCAATAATGCCATTACCACACAAAACAATTTTTCTTACAGCGCAGGAGATGAAAAAAGCAAATTCTTTCTGAGCGCACAGGATGTAAATTCAAATGGGGTAATGCCGAAAGATTACGGGAGCCGGGATGTGTTCAGGGCCGGAGGATCAAAAACCTTTGGAAAATTTTCTACAAATTTTTCTGTGACTTATACCCATAAGTATACTAATACCACTAACACTGGTGATGTATACAATAATGTTTTGAATACACCCCAGCATGTGCCTTTGACCAGCTTAAAGGATTGGCAGAATAATAAGTATGCAGACCCCAGCGGTTATTTTAATGATTGGGCGGATAATCCTTATTTCACTATTGATCAGGAAAGGAATAAAACAAATGAAAATGGTTTGGCTGGAAATGTGCAGTTAAATTTGCAGGCATTTTCATGGCTGAATCTGAGTTACCGCGCCTCGGTGAATAATTCAAATTCCAAGTATGAATACATTCAAGGGACGGCACATTACAATAAGCATGCACAGACTAGTGACACAGTATTCTATTCAAATTCCGACGGAACGGGTGTGTTTAGCCAAAATGACTATATCAAACCCCAGGCCCAGGGATTAAGTACTACTCAGGCACGGTATAATACTTCTAACTATTCTAATTTCCTACTCACATCCGACTTTTTGGCCACAATTTCAAAAGACTTCAAGAATAATGTCAATCTTACTGTAACTCTGGGTGAATCTTATATAGATAACAAGATTGATTATCTGGCAGTTAATGCTGGGCCGTTATTTCTACCGGTATACAATATAAACAACCTGACCGGTATTCCGGATTTGGGCCAATACAGAAAAGAGGCAAGAAAATTAGGATATTTTGGAGATGCATCAATCGGATACAAAAATTTTGCGTTTTTGCATGGCTCCTATAGAAATGATATAGATTCCAGGTTATCCAAGGCCAACAGGTACATCCCTTATTATGACATTGATGCGTCCATTGTTCTGAGCGATTTAATCCATTCGAATAGTTTCAGCCAGGTTATTAATTATTTAAAGATCAGGTTCGCTCATTCTTTAACAGGTAACGCTTCTTCCCTGGGAAATGGTTCCGCCAACATTGCAGACGGCGCTTATACTACGGAGCCGACACTTAACGCTGCTCCAGGTTTTCCATTTAATGGGTTGGGAGGTTACCTTTTAAATACCACTATCTCCAATCCGAATATTAAACCGGAAGCGATTACAGAAAATGAATTAGGGGTTGAAGTTTCCTTTTTTCAAAATAGGATAACATTGGTTGCAGATGTTTATCAGCAGAAATTAAAGGATGGAATCGTTTATTCCAATACGGCCAGCTCCACGGGTTTTAAACGTTCCCTGATTAATGCGGCCAGTACGGAAACCAAAGGATTTGAAGCGGATTTAAAGACAACCATCATTGCATCCAAGACAGTAACCTGGAAGGCAGGTATAAATTATACACATAATCAAAGCAAAGTGCTTTCTATTAACGGCGATCTTCCATCCCTTAATATTGGAGGTAATTCTTACGCGGTACTTAATAAGCCCTATCCGGTTATTGAAACCAATGATTGGCTGAGGGATCCTCAGGGCCATGTAATCGTTGATGCTATTACAGGAAACCCGTCTACCGACCCAAATTTAAAAATACAGGGGAATGCAAATCCAACTGATCTGCTCGGACTTACTTCCAGTGTAAGTTGGAAGAATTTCACCTTGAACGCTACTGCAGATTACAGGGGAGGATATAAAGTTTTTAATAATTTAGGTTATACTATGACCTTTACAGGGATCACCCCTGTAACAACAGAAACCGGCCGCCAGCGTTTTGTATTCCCTAATTCCGTCATAGATGAAGGAGGAGGCAAATACACTACGAACACCAATGTTACAACCGATGACGCTGGTTATAACTTTTGGGCAGGGTCTTATCTGAATGTCGGGTCCAATTATATTACCAGCGGATCTGTCTGGAAATTAAGAGAAGTGGCTCTGAGATATGATTTTCCAAAAAAATGGTATTCCGGAGTAAATATATTTCAGGATATTAGCTTCACCTTATCCGGTAGAAACCTGATCATGCTGAGACCTAAGACAAATATCTGGACTGATCCTGAATTTAGTGACAATACGGGTAATGCGGTGGGGACGAATTCTGTTAATCAAACGCCCCCGACCCGGATTTTCAGCGCTTCCTTATCCCTTGTTTTTTAATGATTGTTGAATACCAAAACTTATTGTCATGTGTAAAGAAATAAAAACATTCAAGATATTCATTATCGCATCTGCGATATTATTAATGGGTTCCTGTAAAAATAGTAATTTTGATATCAATAGCCCGAACCCAAATCAGCCCTCATCAGTGACACCCAATTACCTGTTAGCGTCAGCGTTAGCTTCATCGGCAAACCTGTTATTGGGAGGTGATGAAACTTTTGCTAATTTCTGGATGGGCTATTGGGCTCCTTATGGAGAGCAATCCCCTACTGTCCTGTCCTATAATCTCACCACTGATACTTATTCCTACAATTGGGATCAATCTTATATAATCCTGGAAAACTATAAATATATTGAAGATCAGTCTGCATCCGCAGGTAATGCTTATTACCATGCTATCGCAAAAATCATGAAGAGTTTTCATTTTCAGCGATTAGTCGATTTATATAATAATGTTCCTTATCATGAAGCATTAAACTCGACGAACAGTTTTCCAAAATATGACAATGGCGAGACCATTTATAAGGACCTCGTGGTTCAGCTGGATTCTGCAATTAAGATTATTAAAAGAGCTGATGTGTTAAATACGGAGAATCCGGGTTCCAATGATGTATTGTTCCAGGGAAATATGAATCAGTGGGTAAAGTTCGCGAATACCCTGAAATTGAAAATCCTGATGCGTCAAACTCAAACATCAGGGGGGCCAGCGTATATACAAAGCAATCTGACCGGGTTGTCAACAGACGATTTTTTGGGTGAAGGTGAAGATGCCGGTGTGAACCCCGGGTATTCAAATTCATCAGGTGCACAACAAAGCCCTCTATGGCAAAGCGTAGGATATAATATTGACGGGTCTCCAAACGGTGGTTATATCTATACACGGGCGAACAGTTATGCAGTGGATTTCTACCTAGCCACTAATGACACAAGAATTGGACAGTTTTATGCCGTGAATAGTGACGGGATCTATCGTGGACGGGCTTTTGGAAGCAGTGATGTTGGTCAGGGAGGTAATACCATATCGGGTTTTGGTTCCGGAATACTGAAGGCAGCATCAATGGATGCCTACATTCTGCCTGCATTTGAAAGCCTGTTTATTCAGGCCGAAGCTGCGCAGAGAGGATATATTCCCGGTGATCCGGCAGACTTATTTAAGAAGGGGGTTACTGAATCTTTCCGCATATTGAACGTGCCTGATTATCAAAGTGCCGCCCAGTCATTATTTTCCCAACCCAGCGACAAGGTAAATATCGATGTGTCGTCCAATAAGATCAACACAATCATATTACAAAAATGGGCCGCCCTGAATGCCTATGACCCGTTGGAGTCCTATTGTGACTGGCGAAGACTCGGCGTACCGGCAGATCTTGCCGTTTCCGTGTATCCGGGAACAACAGCTACTCATATTCCTTACAGGTTGTTATATCCATCCAGTGAATACAATTTTAATTCGGCCAATGTTAAGGCCCAGGAAAATATTAACCAGTTTACGTCTAAAATATTTTGGATGCCTTAAACCAATAATTTAAATAAATATGAAAAAAATATATCTCTCTCTGCTAGCCTTGATCATGTGTTCATTGTCTGCCTGTTTGAAAGACAAACCGGCTGTTGATTTTAGCACCGTGGGTACAATTATTGAAATCTTACCTGTAAATGGAGGAGGCCTGGAAAATTTCGACGCTGCAGAATTGACTTTCTCTGAATCAGAAACAACTGACACTGCAAAGGTCATATTGAATATTGACTCCCCTGAGCCCTTAAATAAATCATTGACCATTAGCCTGGAAGTGAACGACGCCCTTCGGACTGCTTACAATTCAGCTAATGAGGATCAATATGATGCCTTACCTGATTCTACTTTTTCTTTTCCGGTTAAAACAGGAACTATTGCCGCTGGTCAACGGTTAGACACTGTGCGGGTATATTTCTATCCATCCAAGATAGATCCAACAAAAAATTATATGTTGCCAATAAGCATTAAAGACGCGCAGGGAGAAACCATCAGCGGTAATTTTGGTTCGATTTATTTTCACACCAATGCGCAGTGAACGGCGAAGGCAGTTCATTTTTTTATTTCATTGTGTAGTTTCTTTATTAAGTGAAATGAATTAATGAGAAAATTATTATATGGAACCATTATTGTAATATTTGTACTCTGGAATACAGTATCTGCGCAAAATTCAACAGTTGATGGTACAAAGCGATACCAAACCATTCACGGTCTGGGGGTTAATATCAATCCTCAATCATGGAACGTGAATCCAGGAGCAGTAAAAGAAGTCATTGACAGCCTGGTCAAAGGAATGGGATGTACAAGCTTTCGGCTTATGTTTGATGATAGCGATTGGGAAGTTGTTAATGATAACAACGATCCCAATATATATAATTGGACTTATTATGATTCTGTTTATAGTTCTCCAAGGTTTACCTGTGTCTGGAATACAATAGAGTATTTAAACAGCATAGGTATCACCGACATTACGCTCAGTCCCGATGGTGCAGCGACGGCCTGGATGGGCGGCACAAAGCTCAATCAGGGAGCGGAGGCGGAATACGCTGAAATGATGGCGTCTATGGTTTATTATGGCATAAATCGCCGAAAGCCGGCTATTCATTTCACAATGCTGTCACCTGTAAATGAAACAGGTTGCTTCGGGCTTGAGTCTCCTGCTATGACAACCAATCAGTTTGGCTCAATATTCAGTAATATAGCTACCCATCTTATCAACGATCGTATTACCGGTGTTACGCTTATCGGACCTGATGATTGTTATAATTCCTTCAACATCCAGGCCTTAATAACCAACTCTAATACTATGTTAAAACTCACACATTTTGGAGGTCATGAATATGGTAATAATACTTCACGGAGTGAGGAATTGATATACGCTGTCAGGAATTCTGATTATCCTGACAGAGAAGTGATTATGACAGAAGTAAACGCAATTTGTAATGGATGTGATGGAGGAGAATATAACGCAGACTATGGGTTCAACAATTATGCTGGCCAGGCATATAAGTATGTCCTCAGACATCTGAATGTTGGTGTTACCGGAATTCAGATCTGGGAAGGCTATGATAGCCGGTATCATCATCCCAACAGATATCTGACGTGGAGCATGTGGGGAATATTTGCAGTAAATGACACACTTCATCCGGATGTTTATTCAAAAAGACCACATTACTATGTATTTAAGCAACTTTATAATTTTGTAAAGCCGGGATTCAAAAGGATTGATTTTTCCACAACTCTTTCAGGATTGACTCTTTCGGCATTCATAAATCCGGCAAGTGGGAAAATTGTTTTAACAGGGAAGAATGACAGCGACAGTGAACAGTCAATTGATGGTTACCTTAAAAATCTTTCTTTAATATCATCACTTGAGTTTTATTATACCGATGCTACACATAACTTTTTCAGAGGTCCGGATGTCAATGTTAAAAATCAGAAATTCTCGAAGTTGATTCCTCCTTTGTCAGTATTTACACTTGTAAGCAAATAAACAGTAAAAAGCATTTTGATAAAGAGTTCTCAAGGTGTGTATTAATAAGTAAATTAATGTCTTAACTTATGTAAAAATGAAACTAACTATAATAACGCTTCTTGTAATTATAATATCATGCAGCTGCAAGCATAATGAGGTCTCCGATATTACCTTTTGCACCCATAAAGTAGTATTGGATGAAAAGAACAAAATCATCCCATGGTATTCTCCGCGTGAAAATGCATATGACCATTTTCTTCACTTACGGTGGAATTTTATTATGACAAAAGTCCCCAATTCCCCAGGACCGGCGCCAAGCTCAAAATATCCACAGTACTTCTTTTATTGTGCATTCAAAGATACCGGAGG
>JANYIW010000378.1 GCA_025358645.1 Bacteroidales bacterium | reverse complement strand
ATAGTCTGTATAAACTTTTGTTCCGTATTTCTTGCCTATCAGATTTGCTTTCGATTCAACATTATCGCATACTGCTTTTAAATCTGCTAACCGGCTTATTTGTTCTGCATGCCTTTCGGCTATTCTTCCACACCCTATAATAGCAAATTTCAATTTATCCATGGGTTCTTAATAAGTAAAGTAATATCATTTGATAGATATGAATAGGCATTGATAGATTGCATAAAGATTAATAAAAAGTTAGTCAATTTTGTCCAGGAGTGCTTTATATTTCTTAGCCACTATTCGTGTGGTGTACTTTTTTTCAAATGCCATCCGACCGTTCAGACCCATCTGCTTTCTCAGAATATCGTTATCCCTAAGTAGAATAATTGCATTAATCAATCCATCGGTGTCTTCCGGGTCGACCACTATACCACAATTCTCTTCTTTTACAACATATGCAATTTCTGAATTAGCGGGAACAAGAGCAATGACCGGTCTGCCTGACGCAAGAATACCATATATTTTGCATGGGACAGCCATCCCTTCAAGACTTTTTTTTAAAGTCACAAGATGCACATGTGACGCGTTCAGAACATTATTAAAGTTTTCGTTGTTTTGGAAGGGCAGCAGTAAAACATTTTGCTGATTTTCCAAATCAAACCCATTAAGCAGTTCCTCTTTTCGAATTCCTTCACCAACAAAAATATAGAATACCTTCTCTGTATTAATTTTTACGGCTTTCCCCATTGTACTCACTTCATTCCAAATACCGATATTACCCGAATACTGCACAATAAAATTATCCTTAATTCCTTTTTCAATTATAAACTCATTCTTCTCAAAATCGATCGGGAAAATAAGATTATCATCCTGCCAGTGAGGAATATATTCAATTTTTGAGGTGCATTCCTGACAAATCTCAATTACATATTGTTTTATATCTCTTCCAATTGCCACAATCTTTTCACTCCTTTTAAGAGTAATTACAAATTGCCGTTGCCAGAATCTTATCAACAGATTACCACGTGATACTTTCCCTAATCTGATAAGTCCTTCAGGAAATACATCAAGCAGAATATAAACGAGTTTTCTCCTTTTAAATGAACAGACCCCAGAGAGTAAAATCCCCAGAAAAGGCGGAGTTGTATGTACCCAGACAGTCGTCTTTTCTTTTGAAAAAAGCAGTTTTAGCGTCGAACTTATTGCAAAAGTCAAAATATTAAAAAACCGGCCGGTAAGACTACTCTTTTTAAAGTTTGTTGATGGCAGATAGTGTATAATAATTCCTTTGTACTTACGTTGCCGGGGCTGCCTGGCTGACTCCGTATAGCTGGGATGAGCTGACCAAACCTCAACTTCAATATTGTCTTCTGCCAACAATGTACACAAGCCTGTAAAAAGATTTGCAGTCGAAACCTGATCGGGGTAAAAAATCTGTGAAATCAACAGGAATTTTTTCGGCATCAGAATTTATTCATTGTTTCTATTACCCTTATTATGTCTTCCTTTGAATGTATTGTTGAAATCGGAAGACTGATAGTTGTAGAATGTATTTCTTCAGAAATGGGAAAGTGCAAATGAGATAAATAAGAAAAAGCTTTTTGTTTATGAGGAGGTATTGGATAGTGAATATCGGTCTTAATGCCATTCTTTATTAAATATTCTTTCAAATCATTACGCTTTGGGTGGCGTATATTAAAGATATGGTATACATCATAAGAAAAATCCTGGACCGAGGGTTTAATAAAATCTTCTTTAAGATGTGATAAATAAAGTGATGCCAACTCTCTTTTATGTTTATTGATCAGATTGAGATACTCAAGTTTAACTATAAGAAATGCCGCCTGCATCTCATCTAGCCTTGAATTCAATCCAATAAGTTCATTTTGATATTTTTTAAGGGATCCATAGTTCCTGAGCATTTCAGTTTTCAGATGAAACTCTTCATTCCCGGTTACAATAGCGCCACCATCTCCCAAACATCCAAGGTTCTTTGTGGGGTAGAAACTGAATCCTGCCATATCACCGAAACTTCCAACTTTTTTTCCTTTATATTCTGCACCATGGGCCTGAGCACAGTCTTCAATCAGGAACAGTTTATGTTTTTTGCATGTTTCAATGATCGGATCCATGTCACAAGGTTTTCCATAGAGGTGAACAACCATTATGACTTTGGTTTTCCTGGTTATGGCTTCCTCAATCAAAGCTGGATTTATATTATAGGTATTAATGTCAGGTTCAACGAGGACGGGATTATGACCAGCCAGGATAACTGCCAGGATTGAAGCAATATAAGTATTTGAAGGAACAATAACATCAGAACCCTTTTCCAGATCTAAAGCCATTAATGAAAGGGTAAGTGCATCAAGTCCTGATGCAACGCCCGTACAATATTCCAGATTATTGTATGAGGCAAAATCTGATTCAAATTTCTTCACATTATTTCCCAGAATAAACCATCCGGACTGAAGAACTTCTTCAAATTTAAGCCTGTACTTATCAAAGTAAGGCTGATTAACCTTAAACAAATTTTCATACTCAATTATCATACTTTTCAAAAATATAGTCATTCTCATCGAAATTCTCAGATGCCAGAACCATTAGAATTGCATTTTTGGAAAACTCAAACATCTCATGCCAATCTTTCTCTTCAAGGATGAGACATTGGGATGGATTTTTTAACATAAAAATATCAGTTTTCTTTCCGTCATTGTTCTTTATCTTACACCTTCCTTTTATACATATAGCTGCCTGGATTGTCTTATGATGACGATGACCTCCTCTCACCGATCCATCAACGCCGTAGATATAGAATATCCTTTTAATATTGAATGGCAAAACTTTCTCAATAACAGTAAGATTCCCCCTTTTATCTGTATATGTTTTAAGATCAACAAGATATGCCATTTATGCTTATTATTAAATTTTTACAATATTATACCCTGATACTCTTTTGAAAGTATACTTTACACGCTCCCTCAAAGTATTTAAATTTATCGAACTATAAGCACTTTTAAATTCGGGGAATTCACTTTCAAGAAAACGTTCCTTTCGGACTATTTCGGCAATATATGGTCTGTAAAATCCATATAAAACTTTCTTTGAAAGCCAATTCCATCCAAGGTCGGCATTTCTTTCATCAGTTAAACGTATATAGTGAAAGTGGAAAAAGATCACATTGAAACTATTCTTTCTGTTTCTCTCCTTTCCAACTATTTGATCTCTGTTAAAAACAAAACGATACTGTCTCACATTCCATGGAGCAATACCGCCTCCTAAATGCTTAAGAATATGTACCCCCTGATACTCTGCCGGCCAGTTTTCAAGATACTTCTGATCTCCAAATTTCCCGTCTTCATATCTTGCATAACACCAGTCAATGCATTGACTTATCCATTTATCAAGAATTGCCCTGCCTTCAGGTGTATTTTTAAAAGTGATAAATTGTACACAAAATCTGCCAGCTCTATTTTTTTCATATAGTTGTGCCATCCTGGAAAACCTGTGTTCCGTTATCAGAACGGATTTGGATGCCGGCATTTCGTTCAATAAAACTTCCGCAGAGCCATAAAAATAGAGATCTGCATCCAGATATGTACAGGACTGAACATTGTATGTCTCAAAAACATAATTAATAATTGAAGAAGTACAGGTCCAGCAATATTCCGCTCCCGACCTGGTTCCTTTTATTTCAAGCAGAGCATTATTCTCGAACTCTTTTAAAGAAATGACTGTGCAATTACTCAATTTTGACTCAATAAGAATCTTATAAGCGAGATCATCAAATGCGAATATATAAAGATGAAAATCACTGGTATGCTCTTTCAAAGATTCATACATTAACAAACCTCTGCTCAAATAAACCGAATCAAATAGGGTACAGAAATTCACTTTGAGTATCAACAAGTATTTATTTGTGACTGATTGCTATAATGTATCCAGCCTGCTAAAGTTCCTCACTATGTTTAAATTTTTTAATAAAATAGGTTCTCCCTGATACCATATCCGCAATTATATCACGAAGATCAGAAATACAAAGGTTTAAAGGAACGATCCGACGCTGGAATGCTGCCAGTCTCACATCATGTTCGGTGAACAGGATATCTTCTGCATAGTTTGCCCAGCGCTTCGATGGCATCAGACTGATTGCCATCCCTGCATGAGCAGAAGGTAAGAGCATCCCCGACCCATGTACTCCTATTACGAGGGAGCTTTCAGAATAGATCTTGCATAGCATTTTTTCAGAATCTCCCGTAAAACTTTTCACCCGGTGGTCTTTAATAAAGGATGGAAACCGGCCAAATACTCCCAAACCGGCTACAGAATAAGCATATTTAGTTCCAAATATATTTTTCAACAATCTAAAAAGCAGAATAACCCTCAGAAACTGAAATGGAATCAGCAGAAATCCTATCCCTGATTTTTTAAACCCCTTAAGCAGGTAGATATTCCTGATCCACAGACGATCAGGATCTTCCCTCCAGATAAATGTAATTCCCGGCAATGCAGGTTCATTTGAAAAATCATAAGGCTTTATTCCGGTGAACCTGTAGATATCAATGTTTTCATTGGTCGGAATCACATGACCTTTACTCAGAAAGACAGTATTGAATCTGTCCAATTCGGAATTAATTTTGGATGAAAGGTCAGGATAAAAGTTTTTGAAACTTTGAAATCCAAGATTCACTGTCCATATTTCAGCAACCTCATCTCGTGGGATCAACCATTTCATCATTGGTTGTACAATTACGACAATTCCTAACCTTGTACCAGATTTAATGATGTTTTGAAGATTTAACAAGAATAAGAGAGAATGACCATATATATAGTCCAGAGTATTCAGGATCAGAATATCATCATATTTCTTCAAGACCTCGATGTCAAGTTCAACAACCTGAATAACAGGTTTAGCAATACTTATAAGCTTCGCAGAATACCAGTTTTCAGCTACTGAATTTCCCTCAGTGTCGTTAATTATTCCGGACTCCGGATAAAAGGTATACTGTTCAAGGATCGACTGGTTAACAGGAATAGAATTTATTCTTACACTCTGACATTTTTCACACACCAGATTTTCGCATACATGCAAGCCCTGCCAGAGGATCCCTGAAAAAGAGAATCCGCCACCACAGCGACAGGTGAGACTGACTGATTTATAAGGCTTTAATTGAATCATTTTGGCTTAGCCATATTACTCAGTTCATTCTCAAGTATTTCCATAATTGAATTGCATCTGTTCTCAACTGTATGATATTTCAGCGTCTTCTGCTGACCGGCCAAAGCAATTCTTTTTCGTTCTTCATCATGATCAAGCAGCCACTTCACTTTGGCAATACAATCTTCTGAATTGTCATATACAACAACTTCATTGCCTGAGCTGAAGATGTCACCCATATTTTGCTTATTGTCGGTGAGAAGACAGCTTCCAACGCCGGTAACCTCAAACATTCGCATGTTTCCTGCATAATTACCGGCAATTCCAATATGAAAATTCAAGACTATTCTGGAATTCTGGAAGAGGTTAAACATATCAACTCCGTAAACAGGAGGTTTTTTGCTTTTCATTATTGCATCTGAATAGTAATCTACCCATGATCTGCCATATTCAAACAAACGAAAATCAGCAAACAGATTCTGCATTTTCATCTTTCTTATAATAGCGGATAACATGTATATCGATTGTTTAGCCATGATCCTGTACCTCTTTTCGAGGTTGACATATAAGTCAAGGTTCACATGTGCTGCCAGAAGGCTTTCTATTAGTTTTATTCTTTGTGAATGGAAATCTCCTCCTGAGATCAGGGATCCGGAAAATATAAATTCATTCTTTGGACCCCCGGCAGATGGACTTAACCTCTTGAGCAGATCTGCATCAAATCCATGATAAACAAGATAGGATCTCTTTCCCATTCCTTCAATAGCATCCTTCAGCCCGGGAGTGCAGGTAATCACAAAATCGACTTCTTTGAGGCTGTCAAGCACCTTTGGATTAAAAGGTGCACAATGATTTGCGATAATCAACCTTATATTTTTTACGTCTCTGCGGATAGATTTCAACAAGTCGGAAGATACAGCACTTAGATTTTCAATTAACAAGATATCAGGTAAAAAAGAAGTAACCTGATCAAATATTATTTTCTCTTTATTTTCAGTGTCCAGCCCTCTTTCCGCCCCCCACTTATACTGGAGATTCAAATCATTCGCAATTATGCACTCCGCTTCAATAGCCAGTTTCCTGAAATTTCTGATATAAGCTCCGACAAATTCAGTTGTATCCTCCAATAAAAGGCCAAGATGTTCACTGTATGGAAGACTTTTTGTTTCAGGATACTTAGTATAGAATAAATCCAGAGAACCCTGATACATCGAACTTACAGAAAGTAGCTTGAAACTCATTTATTATCTGGCAATTTTAGTAGACTCTATTGAAATTTTGTGACTTGATACAGACGGGCAATTCAGTGTATCAGGATTTTATAACGGAGGACTCGTAACGGTAAACCATTATGAACATTACAATGGATATGCCAATATAACATAGGACCTCAATAAGAACATAAATCTTCAGAAAGTCCGTAAAAGGCAGATCTTTGAAAAAGAGTAAGCAGAGTATGGAAATAAAATAAATGAGTTGCCACACACTATAAGTTTTGATCTTTCTCATCGAAACAAAAATACTTGTAAAAGATGATGCTATAAAATTGAAAGTAAATGACCATACCATTATCCTGGATATTTTACCTGAAGTGATCCATTGTGAACCGAAGATAATTTTAAAAAGATCTTCGCCGAATAGCATTATAGTTAATACCTCCCCTATTGCTATCAATCCTACAATATAAATTACGGGTCTGAGTTCAGTAAGAAAGCTTTCTTTCCTGTTAAACTTTTCAGCAATTCGCTGAAGAAGAACATTTGAAATTGAGGATGCTATTAATGCAAGAGGAATCGACAGAAGGTATTTCGACAAATCAAAAAATCCTGCTGTTTCCGGCGAAAAAAACTTGTTTATAAAGATTGGAGGCACCAAGTAACTGCATGAACTCATGAATGCAGGAATCAAATTGTATTTAGGGAATTCAGAGTATTTTCGAAATACATATTTTAGTTTTGTGATACTTATCAATTTAAGATCCAGATTGAATTTTTTTGCCTGAATGGCAGCGGTAGTTACATTTGCTGCCTGACCAATAAGATCACTGTAGATCAATCCATTAAACGACTTTAAGAGCGCAAAGCTTATCTGAGCCGCGCCTTCTGAACTCCGCCGAATAAGTTTATTAAGGGAAACGGAAAAGTATTTCTTTCGCCTTATAAGCCATGCGTTTAGCGAAGAGTAAGCACTTAAAAGAAATGCTCCAGCCGGTATAATATATAATATTCCTACCGGAAAATTAGAAGGAAGATTTAGGAAAGAAACTATTCTATTTCCAAGTAATAAAACTAAAATGAAAATAATCAGATTGAAGAAAATGCTGATTATGAGAGATAGTCCCAGGAGGTTTATTGACTCCTTATCAGATTTTGGTAAAACAATAGTATCATCATATCTTAAAGAGCACAAAATCAATATCATCCCGATGAGACTCGAATAGACTGAATAAATCCCGAACGATTCAGGGGAAAACAGTCTTCTCATGACAGGCTGAAGGAGGATAGAAATCACCTGTGCAATGATGGTTCCTGAAACAAGAACTGTAGCACTGCGCAAGAGTTCAGACTTTAAAAGGTGGTATGGGAAATACTTATGTGTGGAAACCATTTTTATTCAGTAAGATCCTGAAAACAAAAAAACAATTATCATGAAAGCCTAGAATTGTTTTCTTTTATCTGTGAATAATGAAATCATATACATAGCAATGAGAGTAAGAATCAGTAAAGGGATCTGAAACCTGTTAAACTTAAAACTCAGATACACAAGTATAATTAAAACAGCATTGAGAAGTGATAGCAGAATATCAACTTTTAAGTGAGAAAAACCCGACTGCACTAGACGCTGATATATGTGCTTCCGGTGAGCCTGGCTTAAGTTTTCCTTGTTTCTCCATCTTCGGAATAATGTAAGCGTAGCATCAAACCAGAAAGGTGCTGTCAGTATCAGCCAGTAGATAACAGATAACTTTTGCTCATTGTGGTAATAGATGCCCAGTACTGCAATGGTAAAGCCGAGTTGAGTACTTCCTACATCACCCATAAAAATTCTTGCCTTAGGCCAGTTCCATATCAAAAAACCGGAAACGGATGCAATAAAAATGAGATTAATACTCTGCCCTGTAATCAAAAATAGCGCAAATGCTAACGCAATTGCTTCTACTGATGCATATCCGTCAATACCGTCAAGAAAATTATAAAGATTTATAAACCAGACAACTCCTACAATGGTGAAAGTATAAAGAATGATCGTTGGCAGTAATTCTTTCCCATTGAAAAAAAGTGGCTGAATTCCATTTAAAAGTACAAATGAAAGAACGACAGTAATGAACTGTACTGATAGCCTGATAACAGGCCTTATGTGTATTACATCATCAAGGAGACTTATTGCCGCAAGTAATATGCCGCTTAATAAGGCAAAATA
>JANYIW010000339.1 GCA_025358645.1 Bacteroidales bacterium | reverse complement strand
GACGAAATTTTAATTGCCTTATCTAAGGCCCCGGGCACGGATGACATTTTAAACCAATCTGAAAAGGATGAATTTTTAAAATCATTATCAGCATGAATGTTGATATTTCAAGAGCCTTTGTTAAAGACACGGTTCCGTTACATAAAAAATTCAAGCTGGTTATACAGGAGGTAATAAATGAGATCCAAATCGCTAAAGTTCCCGGCGATATACGGGATTGTTCCAAGCTAAAGGGGGCAGATGATCTGTACCGTATACCTCGTGGCGTTTACAGGGTGACTTTTCAATATAATAATACCACGGCAACATTAAAGAGAGTTTTACCTAGAGGTCAGATTTATAAAAAACACAATTTAAAGTAATCATTTTGAACGCCATATAAATGGACGAGCTCGTGCCGGAGTCATATTAATCGCCTGGAAAGATTTTACTTTCGATATTAAAACTTATAAGAAAAATGAACATAATCAGCAATTGTATTAATTCAAAATTTAAATATGTTATTCAGGCTTTTCAAAGAGGGATTCTACTTTGCGATTAACTCGATTATTGTTAACAAACTAAGGACTTTCCTTTCCCTTTTTGGTATTACTATTGGCATTTTTTCGATTATTTCGGTTTTTACAGTACTCGATTGGATGGAAAAATCTATTCGGGACTCTATTGCTACAATGGGAGATAATGTATTGTTTGTTCAGAAAATTCCATGGTCGTTCAGCCCTGATATGCCATGGTGGGATGTAATGAAAAGACCTTCTGTTTCAAAAGACGATTATTTAGCTATCCTTAATAGATCTACAAGAACTAAATTTGTTTGTTTGACAGTAAGACAACAAGAACAGGTAAAATACAATAAAAATATAGCTGGTAATATTTCTATATGGGCAACAACTCAAGAATTTGAAAAACTAAGAACCTTTGAAATTGAGAACGGTAGATATTTCTCTCCAGAAGAATCGGCATCAGGAAGAAATATTGGTATGGTAAATTCTGTACTGGCAAAACGATTATTTGACAGGGTAGATCCTGTAGGCAAAAGGATAACAATTGAAGGGAAGAAAACGTATGTAATTGGTGTATTAAAAAAGGAAGGAGAAGGCGGATTAAAAGAGTTGCTTGATGAAAAAATAATTATCCCATTTAATTTTGGTAAGATCTTCATTAACATGCGAAACAGTTTACTTAATGCTGATATTATGATTATACCGAAAGATGAAGTCCCTTTCAATGAACTCAGTGATGAGACAACGATGATTCTAAGAGCTGCCAGAAGACTTGGACCTGACCAGTTAAGTAATTTCTCGATAAACCGGACTAGTATGCTCTCACAGGGTTTTGATGCTGTATTTGCAGCAATCAATTTTGGAGGCTGGATCATTGGTGGATTTGCAGTTCTTGTTGGTGGATTTGGGATTGCGAATATCATGTTTGTGTCGGTAAGGGAGCGAACAAATCAAATTGGTATTCAAAAAGCACTTGGAGCTAAAAGATTTTTTATCCTTCAACAGTTTTTGGTAGAATCCATGCTTCTTTCATTAATCGGAGGATTGCTTGGAATATTTATGATATTTCTTGCCACATTGATCATAAATTATCTCTACGATTTGAATGTATATCTTACTGTTGCCAATATCATTCTGGCAATTGTTATCTCTGGATTAATTGGTGTGATTGCTGGCTATGCTCCTACAAATTCAGCTGCTAAAATGAATCCAGTAGAAGCTATTGGTTTCTCATTCTGAAATTACTCAATTGTCATCAATTCATCGCCACCTAAAAGCTTCGAGAAAATTTTGAACCTTTATCTTTGAACCTCTTCAAACTGAGATTAATGATTATTATGGAAAATCAAATCAAGTGAAAACACATGTACTAAAAAAGATTATCAGACAAACTGCCGTTAGCCGTAAGCTGAGGCCTGAGACAGGTTAGAAATTCTAAAATAAACCAAAAGAATAAATAGATTGTTATATCTCAAGTTAATTTACGATAACCTGGAATAACTTTAATAACTTTCTAAAATGGCAGAATTAAAAACAAAAAAAACTACACAAAGTGTAGATACATTCCTGAAACAAATTCCTGTAGAACAAAAACGAAAAGATGCTTTTGCCCTACTTCAACTTATGGAAGAAGCTACTAAGTTAAAGGGTAAGATGTGGGGAACATCAATCGTAGGTTTTGGTGATAGACATTTAAAATACGAAAGTGGCAGAGAATTAGATTGGTTTATAATGGGATTTTCTCCACGAAAACAGAATTTTGCATTATACATTACCGGGACAGTCGAAAAACAACAAGCATTACTTAATAAATTAGGGAAATATAAGACCGGTAAAGGCTGTTTGTACATTAATAAACTTGAAGAAGTAGATTTGACTGTCTTAAAAGAAATAATTAACAAGGGTACATATCCAGACCATCCAATTTTAGGGTTAAAATAATCAAGATATTTTAAAAAGCCTTCGGCTAATAAAGATTACTTCATGTGGTACGCAGTTCCAGGCATGAGGTCAGTTCAATACTTAAAGAGCGCCATGTTTCAACAATTCGTAAAAAACTAAACGTTAATTCTATTCTATTTTGCCAGACAGCTGCAAAATATCTTTGTGATCTGTAACATTTAAAAAATTCCGTATGAAAAGCTATATATTAATAATTCAATTGTGTTTCATCACATCTGCTTCATTATTGGGTCAGACGCAGGACATAGTTAAAACAGCCGGAATAACATCAGAGCTCCACCGGGCTAACATCGGGAAGATCTGCTTTACTTCAAAATCAGTTCCTCTTTCTGACCTGAGGGAATCTGATTTTCTGAAAACTTATATATTGACTAACAAAAGCGATCTTTTTATCAATGTTTTCCTGGGCAATTCCATAACGAATTATATGCATCTTATAGCCCCTGACCTCAATGCGGATGAGCTCGCAAAGTCAGGCAACTATCAATTCACATTATTTGTTGATGATCATCTGATTTATGAAAGTAATCTATCGCCAGGTGCACCCTACCGTGAAATAAAAGATATAGCAACTACCTTAATCGTACCGCTAATAAACAACAAGAATGAAGGTTGGTATCTGTGGAGCCAATACTTCTGGATGAGATTTATGAATAATGGTGGTGGCAGTGTTCTTACAGAAGGGAAACATCTTCTTAACATGGAAATCAGACCATATGTAAATGCTGCAACAGGTGTAAAAACAGGAAATATAATTGCTTCAGGGTCATTGAATTTAGATGTACTAATGAAACCTGTAATTGATATTACTAAGATAAGCTTAACCCCGGTAAGATCATATAATGGACTCGAGCTTTCCTTGGGGGGGTTTAATAAAAATCTGATAAAAACGCTTATCGGGAACATCAACCAAGGTGTTTTCAAAAATATCAGCAGCATAGTAGTATTAAAAGACGGGAAACTCCTTATAGAGGAATATTTCAACGGAGAAACAAGGGATTCTTTGCATGACCCGCGTTCTGCAGGAAAATCATTCTCATCCAGCGTAGCAGGTATTGCAATAAATGATGGTTACCTGAAAAATGAGGACCAGGCTCTCAAAGAATTCTATACAGTCAACAAATACGATAATTTCTCATCGGCGAAGGAAAATGTTACTATCAAAGACCTGCTTACAATGAGCTCTGTGTTTGACGGAAATGATGATGACGGGAATTCACCAGGCAATGAGGAAAATATGTACCCGACAGTTGATTGGGTTAAATTCGTGCTTGATTTACCAGTAAGTGTCACCAGGCCAAAAGATGAATGGCATTATTTTACAGCAGGCGTAGTTCTTCTGGGTGATATTCTGAATAAAACTGTTCCTGGAGGTCTGGAAAAATATGCTGATCAGAAGCTTTTTAATCCTCTTGGTATTACCAATTATAAGTGGCAATACACTCCTCAAAATGTGCCGAATACGGCAGGAGGTATCAGGATGAACACACTGGATTTTGCAAAATATGGTCAGCTTTACAAAAACATGGGGAAATGGAATGGGAAACAATTAATAACTGCTGCATGGGTAAAGAAAACATTCACTAAATACAAACCAATTCCCGGCAGACAGGATGAATTCTACGGGTATCTTTTCTGGAACAAGACATATATCGTTAATGGGAAACCTTATGAAACATTTTATTGTGCCGGAAACGGAGGAAATAAAATATTCATTTTCCCCGATCAGCCTCTTGTGATCGTTATTACAGCAACTGCTTATGGAGCTCCGTATGCCCATTCCCAGGAAGATAAGATGATGACTGATTACATTTTGCCCGCATTAGTTAAGTGACGGAATGTATGATAAGGTTAGCGTGAGAAAGTAATAACAAATTTATTCACTTTACGGGCAACTTTGATTATTACTTTTTGCCCTTTATTATTAATCACATGCTTATGTCGGATGAAAATGAACCTTCCGGGATCTTCAATGGTTGTTAAATTCTGAACAAAAACCTCCTTTCCCCTGATCACAGGATCGGATAATCTTTCGGTCTAAACTCCCCGTTTTCTTCAAAACCTGGCGCAAACCTGGCTTAAAAAAAAGACACTCACAATTTAGAACTGTAAGTGTC
>JANYIW010000328.1 GCA_025358645.1 Bacteroidales bacterium | reverse complement strand
GAAAAAAAGACTTAAATATATATTCACTCATACTTAGATACCAGAAACAATTCAACGATTGTTCAAATAATATTATAGCAAATCATATCAAATTAAACAGACATTCGTTGAATATAATGGAGGTAAATACTCCTTCACCATTTGAAATAATTAAAGAAAGAATTGAAAGACGATATGAGTAAATACATTAAGAAAAATACAAAGGAGATTAAGATTAAGATTGATATAGAATATATAAAAGAACAAATTGAAATGGGTTCGACTGATATAGAATATATAAAGATAAAGACAACAAATAAAGATAAACATATCAAAGGAGATTAAGATGTTATTATATAACTACTTGATTAAGATGTTATTATTTAACTACTTGATTAAGATGTTATTATATAACTCATTGAAGGGGAAGGGTATGTTCAAATCTGTAAATCAACTACTTATATCTACCCCCAAGTCTCTTTAAGGTATATTCAATTACCAGATTTTTAAGGTTCATAAAATGGAGTGGTAAATGGTAAAACATTTATTATTAAAAACACCTTAAAAAGTATCTCATCCCTTTATTTTATGGTAGAACATTACCCCTAAAGGGGGTATAATTCGTATATTAAGTAAGGTTTGTATCTTTATGATATTGCTGCTTTAATTAGTTCTGAATTTTATAACTGAATGGTTCATTGCTCAAATCCACAAGGAGATAAACTAACTCAAAAACGAATGAACCCCCCTTCAGGGGGGCAGGGGGGCAAAAAGGGACGAGAGAACCCCCCTTCAAAGGGGGCTGGGGGGCAAAATATAAGAAGAATCAGAACCCGAATGTCATCCCTAAGTTTATTGTACTTTTCTTTCCATAAAAATACTCCGGACCCCATCTTACATCTCCTGTTACATTACTGTATGTTGCTGAGCACCAGGCATAAAGGTCGTTAATGACCTGGTACGACACTCTCATTCCGTATATGGTGGAATGCCATTGTACAGAGGCAAGCGGTGGATTTCCAACACGGTTGGTTCCGAGTTCAGTATAATCCGGGCCACGGATTGCATCGGTATATGAAAGATTGATATCTAATGTCCTAAATGGACGGTAATCAATCGCCAGATACCACTCCTTTGAGTTATCCTTCAGGTAATGTCCGAGGTTAAAACCGGCGTTCTCAAATGTGAGGGTCGGTACATTATGCTGGTAGGTGAGGGGATAGGTATAGGTGAATTCTGTTGTGAATGAAAGATTATCTATCGGAAGATCTGTTACTCTGAATCCTGCCTTATAGCTGAAGAAGTTCCATTGGTCTTTTTTTGTAAACCTGCTCACCGAAAGTTCATCTATAAACATCGTACCATAAAGATGAAGATGGTTGATCTGCCGTGAACTGATATCAAAAAACAGCTGGGAATTCATGTTGTTAATTCCCGAGGTAAGGGAATGATCAACCGACTTGTAAAAGAACAGAGGGATGAGATAAGCAGGATTGTAATTCTCATTGTCGTAGATAATGCTGTTTCCTGCCGAAACATTCAGATTTTTAAAAGGAGTGAAGGTGAACATGTTGGCAGAAATGAACTTCTTATGATATACCTGGCGATATTTGGTGCCATAACTATTAGTGAGCCAGTATGAGTTAGCGCTGTCGACAACCATCGAGTTCAGCCATCCATGGAAATAATTGAAATCAAACCATTTTACAGGCGAGATATGCAGTTTAAACTGAACAAACGTCGGATTTGTCCCTCCGAAGATATTTGCACCGTTATAGTTATTTCCCCATTGCAGTCTGTCTTTTATTAAACCTGCATTACCCCATTTCCAGGAATATGTAACACCACCCTGCATCTCGCTCCAGTCAGTACTCCCCTTTATATGACCTCCCTCTCTCTGAGTCAGGTATTCAGGTTTTCCCAGGAGCGGTTTTGCATGGTTGTCGCGAAGTGAAGCATAAAACCCCCATTTCTGAATATAGCCTCTTGCCTCTGCCCCATTACGCCAGTATGTTGCTTTTCCGGCGGAGTTGGAAAAAACCTCCCCACCAAGTATAGGATTAACCGTGAATGAGAAAAGACTATCCCGATAATAAAAGAGATCATTCCTGATGAGATCTGATCCTTTGAGCCATAGCGCCCCCTGACCGCCGTAGCCCTGGCGAAGGTGGTTTGCGTCGTTGGGCCCTTCATAATCCAGTTCTTTCCTGAAATCCATAAGATAGAAGCTGAGTTCTTTTTTCTGACGTGTGTTCAGCTGATCATTTCTCCCCTCAGCTTCCTTAAGGCATTGAGAAATGAAAAGTCTGGAATAAGGTTTAACAGCTGAATTAATAGTTATTATATGGATGTTTGCCAGTTCATCAAGGAATTCGTAAATCCCCTTATTGTCAACTGATTGCGGGACCTCCTGGGAGAAAAGATTCATAGTCA
>JANYIW010000306.1 GCA_025358645.1 Bacteroidales bacterium | reverse complement strand
AAAGATATTATGCTCTTTTTCCCTTATCACCCATTCGACCATTTCATTGACCTGCTCCGGGAGGCATCAATTGATCCTTATGTAACTTCAATTCAAATCACGCTCTACAGACTTGCCAGAAACTCAAGCGTTATAAATGCTCTTCTAAATGCTGTGAGAAACGGTAAGTCTGTGACAACTGTAGTTGAGCTTCAAGCCAGGTTTGATGAAGAAGCTAATATTCTATGGGGTAATAAACTTCTCGAAGAGGGGGTAAAAGTAATTTATGGAGTGCCAGGATTAAAGGTGCATTCCAAACTTTGTCTTATAACACGTGTGAAAAGTGGTGTTACTCAAAGGTATGCCGCAGTCGGCACAGGTAATTTTAATGAAGATACTGCCAGAGTTTATACAGACCTTCTCCTGCTTACCACCGATAAAAAGATCACAAATGAAGTATTTAAAGCATTTAACTTCTTCAGTGTTAACTATAAAAAAGATAACTTTTATCATCTGATTCTATCGCCATTTTTTCTGAGGAATAAGATAGTTCTGCTGATAGAAAATGAAATTAAAAATGCCAGGGCTGGTAAAAAAGCTTTCATTTACCTGAAGCTTAATAATCTTACCGACAGTGAGATTATTGACTACCTCTACGAAGCAAGTCAGGCAGGTGTAAAAATAAAATTAATCGTCAGAGGAATGTTATCGCTAATACCTGGTGTGAAGAAAATCAGTGAAAAAATTGATGCTATTGGTATAGTTGACAGATTTCTTGAACATTCAAGATATTTCATTTTCTGCAACGGAGGAAATGATCAGATATATATTACTTCTGCAGACATAATGACCAGGAACCTTGATCACAGAATCGAAGTTACATGCCCCATCTTTGACAAGAATATCAAGTGTGAAATCAGGAAAATATTTGATATTCAATGGGAAGATAATGTTAAGGCCAGAATATTTGACGCTAATCAATCAAATAAATTTGTAAAGCCTGGTAAAAATACTATAAACCAATCTCAAATAGAAGTATACAAATGGCTAATGAGGGCAAATGACAAACTTACTCCCAGGTAACCTGAACTCTTGCAAATGATTATCCTGCAGTCGTGCAATCTTTCAGTTCGACCTTTAAAACTTTCTTTCTGACTTCTCCTAACATATTGATTTATGGATTGTTTATATAAATGTAATTGATTTAAAAACGACACAAATGAACAGAAGAGAAGTAGTCCAAAAATTTTTACTGGGAGGCACAGTTCTGGTACTTGTACCCTCAATTTTAGAGAGTTGTTCAAAAGATACAACAAAGGATCCTGTAACAAATCCGGGTAATAATCCTCCGGCGGCAACCAAAATTGATCTGGACCTGTCACTCGCAGAAAACGCTGCTTTAAAAACTACAGGCAATTCAATGATTGTCCAAAATATTTTAATTATAAATACAGGCACTGGAATAGTGGCGCTGACTTCTATCTGTACACACCAGGGATGTACTGTAGGGTATCACTCCGGAGCTGGTGATATAGAATGCCCATGTCATGGATCAATATTTTCAACTACAGGAAGTGTTATAAATGGGCCCGCTTCCTCCCCGTTGCATTTATACCCGGTAAGCCAAACGGGAAACATTCTTACAATCACCTTGTAATTAATTTAGAAAAATACGAATTACTTAGAGGAAAGCCAGGTTAAAACCTTGTCGGATGTGGGCTTTTCTTTTGGATCCAAAACATCAACAAGCTTTCCATTTTCGTCTATCAGATATTTCTGAAAATTCCATTTTACTTCTGAGTCCTTAACTCCATTCTCCTTTTTAGAAGTGAGCCATTTGTAGATAGGAGCCATATCATCACCCTTAACGGATATTTTTTCCATCATAGGAAATGTAACACCATAATTATCAGTACAGAACTTCCTTATTTCCACAGCCGTTCCCGGTTCCTGACTTCCAAAATTATTAGCAGGAAATCCTATAATTACAAGATCATCATGGTTCTTCTCATACAATGCCTCAAGATCCTTATACTGTGGTGTATTTCCACATTTGGAAGCTGTATTGACTATCATCACCTTTTTCCCTTTAAGCGAACTGAAATCAAAATTTCCTCCTTCCAGGGTCTTTACTTTAAAATCATAAAATCCTGATGATTGGGAGAAAACTGTCACAGAAAAAACCATCAGAAAAAATAGTAAGCTCAATTTAACCTTTTTCATATCTATTAATTTACTTTTGCATCTTTAACAATCAGTAGAGAGTTATGTTCAAAAAGACGTGGAAACAGATAAAAATTTTAATAATACTGATCATCATTTTAGTGTGTCTTCCACATTCAATACTTCCACACCGGACAGATAATACCGGGAATTATGATTTGGTGAGCTATAAGAAACTAAATGAAGCTGAAAGAAGACTCATTGAATTTAAAGATGATGATGAAGCCATGAAACTTAAGGTTATTCAGCTGGACATAATTAATAATAGCAGAAAGAGAAGCAATGCTTCACCTGTTAATCTCGACATTCTTGCTTCAAGGGTTGCAAATAAGATATGCAGGGAAGCTGCTGAAAATGAGTATCTCGGACATTGGAATATGGCCGGGGAAGAACCATATCTCAGGTACGCTTTTGCCGGGGGATATGATCATGTCTCTGAAAACGCGTATGGTGAATGGTCCTCTGACAATTATTATAAATCCTCTCAGGTTATCAGTTCAATGATGAAAACAGGACATGGAAAATTCATGGCTGAGAGAGCACCAAACGATGGTCATAAAGAAAACATTATTGACAAATCACATAATTTTGTTGGTATCGGCTACTATCTTGGAGGAAAACAGTTCAGGTACTATGAAGAGTTTATTGACAGGTATTTCGAATTTGAGAATATACCGGCTGAAGTAAAAGTAGGGGAACCTTGTAATATAACTATCAAAACGGATGGAAACAGTTTCTTATACTTCATTACTATTTACAGGGAGAATTTTCCACAGCCTCTTACCCCGGCACAAATCAGCAAAAAAGGAAGCTACAGAGACTATACAGATGAGGAGTACAAAAATATAACTGCCTGGGATCTTTCGCGGTACAGGAACGGAACAATCTATAAGATCCCACTGATTTTTTCGGAGGAAGGTTTATATTATATTCAGATTTTTTCCGATAAAAAAGAAATAACCAAACCAACGTCTCTCAATACAAAAGGAAAGACGTCGGAAAGTGGTATTGTGCTTAAAGTTAAAAGATAGTTAAGATTCCTATTTTACGACTTTTGTACCTCATATATGTCCCTTTATATTTTTACTGAAATGCTTTTCTATTAATTGATTTAAAAAGGTTTTGTTATAAGGTTTAAAGAAATAATCGTTTATTCCTTCTCTGGTAGACTCTCCTGTTATATCTGAAATAGAATCAGCTGTTTCAACAATAATGATTACATCTTTATTGATAGCTTTTATCTGATTTGCAGTTTCATAACCATTCATTTTGGGCATGTGAATATCCAATAGAATTAAATCGATATCAGGGTTATTTTTGTAAACAGCAATCGCGTCGACACCAGTTTCTGCATAAAAAATTTCTTTAGCATAACTTTTAATCATATTACTAAGAATGAATCTTAATGTTGAATCATCGTCAACAATCAGGATTTTAAGATTCTTAATTTCACTTTCTTCTTCAGTATCTGATACAATATTTTGCGATTTCGATTCAGATGTGTGAGGTATATTAAAATAAAAAACGGATCCTTGTCCATGTTCACTTTCCGCCCAGATTTTGCCTCCGTGTTTTTCTACAAATTCTTTACAAAGCAATAATCCTAACCCCGTTCCATTTTCATTGGCTGTGCCTCTTGTAGTACGATATTGTGCAATATCAAACAGTTTTGGTAAACGATCAGGTTCTATTCCAATTCCGGTGTTGGAAACCGAAAATAGTATGTCTGAACCTTTTTCTTCAGCTGATATTTTAATTATCCCATTTGTGTTTGTGAATTTAATTGCATTTGAAACAAGATTTCTTAAAACTACTTTTAACATATCGACATCTGCAACAACATAAATTCCAGGCATTGCAGAACAATAAATCGATATGTTTTTTGTTTTAGCATTCGCACTGAAAATGTTAATAATATCCTTACAAATACTTGTAAAATTTAAGCTTTTCGGTTCGAAAGGAAATTTACCAATTCTTACTCTTGACCACCTTAATAAGTCTTCCAGCAAGGTATAAGTATTACGTGTTGATTTATTGATCGCTTTGACGATATTTTCTGTTTCATTTATATCGAACTTGTGAATATTTTCTAATAATAATTCTGTAAATCCAAGAAGCACGCCAAAGGGATTTCTTAAATCATGTGCAAGAATTGTTATAAAAAGATCTTTGTCAGCATTGAATTTTAGTGATTGATCAAGTTCTTTGTTAGCAATTGTCAACTTGATGAGTATATTCTTTACCTTTTGTTCTGCCTGTTTACGCTCGGTAATATCAATCATGCTTATATCGCATTGATCGTTTTTCTTGTTAGCAAGTCCAACAAGATATACAGACACTGGTAAGTTTCCATCACTTACCAAGGTCGCTTCACATGATTGTTTTACCTCGCTGTTAAATACTTCTTTGAGAAAGAGATTAAAAATTTGCTTAGTGTCAGTGGTAATAAATAATCCAAGAATGTTTTTCATTAAACGCTGGCGCTCTTTGCCAAGCATCTTTGCCGCGCAAAAATTTAATTCAATGATTTGACCTTCCCTGGAAAGAGTAAGATAACCTGTAGGAGCAAAATCGTATAATCCTGTATATTTTTCAATTACCTCTTCTAAATTTAATCTTGAATCTATGAGTTCTTTATTCTGAATTTCCAACTCTATCTGATGCACTGCAAGTTCGTGACTTAATTTTATTGCATTGGATTCAGTAGAAAGCGAACTTACTTTTGATTCCTTCTTGTTCAGTTTCTCTTCTGCCTTTTGGCGAAGTATCCTGGCATCAGTTGAATTGGTAGGTTGCTTTTTCAAGGTTGGTATAAATTATGTTTACGAAGAATGTTAATTGTTTTATTTAATTCTTCTTCTAATTTTTTAGCAATCGTAATATTAATAAATGTGATAACTACACCATCAATTTTATCATCTAATGTACGGTAAGGCATTATTCGAACCTTAAACCACCTTCGGTCCTGGGTAGAGATATCACTTTCTTTAAATATCAGCGTGCGCAATACTTCTCTTGTATGATCGGCTATTTCCGGATACTGCAAATCTGAAACCATTTCAGTAAAAGGTCTCCCAATATCTCCCACACTCTTACATCACGAAAAAAATTAGTTACACCAATCAATAACTCTTTGAAAAGAATCTCCAATTCTTTTGGGTTTTCCTGTAGAAAGCGGACATAATTGGTAATTTTATCTAACTGATGAATATTCATTCGCCTTTCTATACGCCTATACAAAGTGTTTTTTTTATACAAAGAAAAATCATGCCCTGTCTGTGCACGAAGTAAAATGACTATTTTTTCGAGATTGTTTTTGTTTTTATCTTCAACTGCAATTTTATGCGTATCATCAGGACTATATCTGAGAAAAGAAAGAAGTTTAGCCGGTAATTCGGTTGCCGATGCTACAATATCCACTGAAACTGCTGCAATTGCACTACTTGGCATACCACTAAATTTTGAGGTCAAAGGGTCTTGTACCAATACAATTCCGTTTTTTTCTTTAATAGCTTTCAATCCCAGACTGCCATCGGAACCCATACCCGAAAGAATGATGCCAATACTTTTTCCCATTTGATCATCTGCTAATGAGCGGAAAAAAATATCTATTGGCAGGCGCAGACCCCGCAATTCAGTTGGCTCGAACAAATGCAGGTAGCCATTCAAAATTGCCATACTCCTGTTTGGTGGTATCACATACACATGGTTTGGTTTCACTACCAGGTTGTCTGTTACCTGAATTACCTTCATAACTGTAGTTCGTTGAAGTAGTTCGGGCATAATTCCTACATGGCTGGGGTCAAGGTGTTGAATAATTACGAATGCCATGCCGTTGCTAATAGGCATATTCTCAAAAAACTGTTCTAATGCTTCCAGCCCGCCAGCAGATGCACCGATCCCAACAATAGGAAAACCAGGGGTAGCGGAGGTATGCTTGTTAGCATTTTCCAAGACAGTTTTTTCTTTTGGTTCCTTTTTACTGCTTATTTTTTTCATCTTGAGATAATAAAATCTAAGTACAAGATTATTTTATTAATGGAGCAATCCGGCTAAAGGTAACCTAAAGTATTATATGAGTAAGAAATTTATTGCAAATATAATGTTGTTTACCTCCGACTTTAAAAAGCAATACATTATTATCGCTGGAATAAATGGAATACACCTGTTGGAGGCGAGGGTGAGACTAAAATTAGGTTTTATCCCAGGTTATACTAACTTTGAGACTTTGAGTTAGCTTTTATGAAAGATTTTATTTTATATAGTGATGAAGAGCTGATGCAAGAAATTAAGGCAGACAATATGTTTGCTTTTGATTTATTATATAAAAAATATTGTAAAAAGGTATATAAATTTGGTTACTCGATTCTTAAATCAACGGAAGAGTCCGAGAACCTTATGCAAGATGTTTTTCTTAGTTTATGGGAGAATCGCCAAAAGGTTGAGAAAAACTCATCTATAAAATCTTATGTATTCACTATAACATACAACTCAGCTATTTCCATTATCCGGAAGAAAGCCAGGGAATCTCAGTTTATTGAATATCTGAAGTCTCTGCCGGAAATTAACGAAGACCCAGTCAATTTAAAGCTTGAATACAATGAACTTGCAAATAAACTCGATGAAATTATAAAAGGATTACCTCAGCGTCAGAAAGAGGTTTACCTGTTACACAGAGTTGAAGGTCTGAAATATAATCAAATCGCTGAGCGCTTGAATATTTCAGTAAATACCATAGAAAACCACATGTCACGGGCTCTTAATACTATCCGTAAAAAACTGGGCAGCTACTCCCTGATCGCCATACTTTTCTGGTATCTTTTTGTATAGTATTGATATTCAAAGAGATTAAATTATTTTAGAAAATATCTTTCTTTAAGTAGTGGTAACCATTGATTATTGCGTCTTACTCTATATAAAGCATAATTCATTAGTTAAAGTCAGGATTACTTTTATATAAATGCAGGTTAAATTTTTGTAATTAGGGTTTAGTTAGTTTGAGTAAACAAGCGCTTCCGGTATATTTTCGGAAGCACTTGTTATTCAAAATATTGATAATGAAGAATGAATAAAGAACTATTAGAAAAGTATTGTAAAAATGCTTGCACGGCCGAAGAATTGAGTACTGTTTTAGTCTGGTTCGAAGAATCGGCAAAAACATCTGAAGGGAAGACTCTCTTATTTAAAGTATGGGAAGGATTGCCTGAAATAGAGAATAATCTTCAAATAGATTTTGATTTTATTCTGGATAAGATACATCACAAAGTTAATCTGACCCAATCGAAAAACCTTCTTGAGAAAGCCGGTCAGAATCTGATAAAGTATAAAAGAAGAAAACATATAATAAATGTTCTTACAAGAGCGGCGGCGATACTTATGCTTCCTCTTCTTTGTTTCGGGTTGTACATGTCTTTTAAGTATCAGTCGGGCAGACCTGGTCAGACTTTAGTTTCCCAGGCATATAATGAGGTTTTTTCTTCTGTGGACGCTATTACAAAAATTACCTTACCTGATGGTTCAAATGTCTGGCTTAATCACAGCAGTTCATTAAAATACCCTGCACTGTTCCAGGATAACACACGTCATGTTGAACTTAAAGGCGAAGGGTATTTTGAAGTTGTCGCTAATGCTAAAAAACCTTTTATTGTAACATCAGGAGAAATTCAGATAAAGGCACTTGGAACAGCATTTAATATTATGGCATACCCTGATGAAGACAGGATTGAGACTTCATTAATCAAAGGAAAGGTTGAACTGCAACGAAAGGAGCCAGATGGGGAGGTAATTACCCTGTTAAAAATGAAACCTACTGATCTGGCAGTTTTTCAGAAGAATAATAAAAAAATTAGTATCCGTACTATTGATGATGACAGGTATTTTTCATGGAAAGACGGAAAACTTGTGTTCGAGAAGGAACCAATGGATGACGTGGTCAAAAAACTGAGCAGATGGTTTAATGTTGATATTCAAATAAAGGATCCTGCATTACATGAGTTTACATATACTGCTACTTTTGTTCATGAAACCCTTCCTCAGGTAATGGAACTAATATCACTGGTGTCACCGGTCAGTTATTCAATATCAGAGCGGAAAGAAATTAGTCCCGGGACTTTTACAAAAAGAAAGATCATCCTGATTTATAGAAACAATTAATATAAATATATAACCTTAACTAATAAAAGATAGGCTTATGAAACATTACTGATTATAAAAAAGCGGGACAGTGGTAGCACACGATCCCGCCAGACTAAGTACTTAATTTCTGTAAAAAAACCTTATTAACCTTAATCCATTCAAATCTATGAAAAAAATTCGAGATTATCATGGAAGTTTTCTATTAAGATTCCTTTCAAATAAAACAATCAGAGTCATGAAATTAACACTCTTTTTATCGATGTTTACAATTATCCAACTCTGGGCAACTGAGTCTTATTCACAATTGACAAAGCTAACCCTTAAGCTTGAAGATGTTAAAATCTCAGATGCGCTTAAAGAGATTGAAAGTCAGAGCGAGTTTTTTTTCCTCTATAGTCCTAAACTAATTGATGTTGAAAGAAAAGTCAATATTGATGCGGAGAATGAAAGTATCAAAGACATTTTAAGTAATATTTTTGATGAGAAAGTAAAATTTGCTGTTTATGACCGTCAGGTAATACTTACTTCAGTAGAACAATCCAGTGTACTTTCAACAATTCAACAGCAAAAGCGTATAAGCGGGACTGTGACCGATGAAAACAGGAGCCCTTTGCCCGGAGTTAATGTTCAGGTTGAAGGGACTACCATTGGTTCCATTACTGATATTAATGGTAAATACTCAATTGATAAGCCAAATGAGAATGTAGTACTTGTCTTTTCTTTTATAGGGTATATTAACCAGAAAGTATCCGCTACCGAAAAAACGACTATCGATATTTCATTATTTCCCAGTACGACGAGTCTGGATGAAGTCGTGGTTGTTGGTTATGGTACCGTTCTTAAAAAGAATATTACTACTTCGATTTCAAAAGTAACCGTTGATGAAGTTCCAAAAGCTGCTAGCAGCATTATGTCTCAACTACTGCTGGGGCGTGCCTCTGGAGTTCAAGCCACTCTAGCCAGTTCCCAGCCTGGAGGTAATGTAAATCTCTCCATCCGTGGAGCGGGAACTCCAATCTACGTAGTCGATGGTGTTGTTATGCCGGGTAGCTCTCTTGAACCAGGAGCTGCCAATAGTGTAACTATGTTTCCCTCTAATGTGAATCGTGGAGGTTTGGCCGGGTTGGACCCTGACAATATCGAATCGGTTGAGATACTAAAAGATGCTTCGGCCTCTATCTACGGAATCGCAGCTTCTAACGGTGTTATCTTAATTACCACAAAAAAAGGAAAAGAAGGTCCATTAAAGGTTAATTATAATGGCAGCTACTCTGTTGTAAGCAACTATAATTATCTAAAGCCTCTTGATGCTCAGCAATATATGAATCTGGCTAATACATTTAGCAAAGAGCAATACCTTTATAATAACAAACTGACTCCATACGGAAATACAGCTTACACAAACGGGTGGACACCTTCATTTGATGCTGCCACAATTGCAAGTGCTCAAACTACCGATTGGGTAAATATGGTGTTAAGAAATGGTGCTATTTCAAAACATGAAATTGCTTTAAATGGTGGAAATAAAAGCCTTAGCTACTACATCTCTGGCAATTACTTTTTACAGACCGGTACAGTTTCCAACTCCAGCATGAAACGTTATGCAATCAGAAGTAATTTGGCGTTTCAGTTGACTTCATTTATCAAACTGACCTCTATCATTAATGCGAACCGTAATGACTATAACAATTCTGCTATTGGTGAAAATAATGTTGTTGGTTCCCAGGGTGCCGGTGCTCTGATCGATGCTTTGAGAACTCCTTCTTATATCCCGTTATTTGATTCTGATGGAAAATATTCTGTATTTCAAAATATTCCCAATCCTGTTGCATTAGAGAAATTGATTGATCTCACCGGTTCTAACGGATTATATATAAACTTTGCAGCAGATTTTACTATCATCAAGGAAATGCTCACTGCCAAAATACTTTTCGGTGATAACTCGGAAAGTTCACGTCGCAGTACTTATATCCCTTCAGATGTATATTTTGACCAGATGTATAAATCACGTGGTAATCTTGGTAGTTCGGGACGTGAAAACCAGACGCTCGAAGCTACAATGGCATTCAACAAGAAATTCGGAAGTTTTATGAATTTTGATGCTATTATTGGTGTCGGGAAATATGTTAATAAATCCAATGGGATGAATATTGGATATAATGATCAGAATGATGCTATAAAAAATGATAACCTTGCAACTATTGCAGGTTCAATATTGCCAGGTTCCTACATTAGTGAGGATGAAAAACGTTCCCAATTTACCAGGATTAATTTCGATATACTTGATCGTTATGTTATAAATTCAACTTTACGCCGTGATGGAACAGATAAATTCTTCCCTAGTAAGAAATATGCTTTCTTCCCTTCGGTTTCTGCAGCATGGAAGATATCTAACGAATCATTTATGAAAGGTATCGCCTGGATTAACCTGTTAAAACTGAGAGCATCTTATGGTACAACCGGTAGTGATAATCTCGGTTCAAGTCTTTATGGTTCTTTTGGTCCTTCCGCACACTATATTGAATTTAACCAAAATACTACGAAGTACATTCCAATTATAGCCTATGGTTTGGATTATCCTTATGTTACATGGCAAAAAACTACAATGAAAAATATTGGTATGGATTTCTCCCTTTTTAAAGACCGGATTTCAGGTAGTTTCGATGTATTCCAAAATGATATTACAAATATGTTAGGGAATGCCAATACAGCAGGTCTATCCATGTTCAGCTCCTATCCTATTAATGGAGCTCATCAAAGAAGACAAGGCTGGGATGCTAATATCAATACAAAGAACATCCAGAATCCGAATTTTTCATGGACATCCTTTTTAACTCTTTCCAGATACAACTCACTCTGGATAACAAGGTTTCCTAACTACACCTACCAACTGTATGAGAAAAAAGGCGTTGCTCCTACAGATGCTTTTTATTTTTATGAAACTAAGGGTATTATAAACGCAGATAAGAGCAATATGCCTTCATCTCAGCCTGCAATAGCTCAACAACCGGGTTATCCGATTATTGTGGACCAGGATGGAAACGATACAATCAATATTAAGGATGTTAAGATGATCAATAATGTTCCTAAGATCTACTTTGGTTTCGGCAATACATTCACTTATAAAAATTTTGATCTGAATATATTTATTTATTCCATGCTGGGTATTCGAAATTGGAACTATGCATTGTCATACTACGACCCAACAGTCTTAGCTGCCGATGGCCCTAACCAAAACACCTATTCATTAAGAATGTGGAACTCGCAAACCAACCCTAACGGGACACTACCCGGTATAGCTTACAACCTGACTTCTTTAAGGCTTCCGGGTGGCGCAGGAACAGACCTCAACTATCAGAATGCCTCTTTTATTCGTGTCCAAAATTTAACTCTTGGGTATAATTTCACAAGCAAAATGCTCGGAGGTGTTAGTAAATATATCAGTAGAATCAGACTATACGTTGATGCTCAGAATCCATTTACATTCACAAAGTTTGAGGGAGTTGACCCTGAAGTCGACTATAATTGGCCGCAGACTAGAACCTTCACGGCTGGTATTAACGTAACTTTTTAATTATAAATTTGATATAGCTATGAAAAAAATTAAAATATTTTTACTGTTCCTGGCAGTAACACTGCTTATCAGTAGTTGCGAAAAGAACTTCGACCCTAAAATGTATGGTAAGTTATTCACAACGAATTTCCCTAAAACAGAGGCCGATTATGAAGCATATATGATGGCCTGCTATACTCCTTTCCAGGTGAACTGGGCATATAATCTTTCATCCTCCTCTCAATATGGTTTTTATATTGCTCAGGGTATCTGGCGACTTTTTGATATGACTTCTGATGAGATGGCTCCTAATCAGGGTGAGTGGACATGGAGAGATATGAGTATGGCTAATTTTGCTAACATGACCACTTTTGGACGTAATGCAGGCGATGATACTCCAAATTTTGAAAAACTAAGGGATGTTACCCGGTTTACTGAAATTATTGGAGTTATTCAAAACGCAAAGGTTCTTTCAGACACCAAAAAGAATAATTTTTTAGGTGAAGCCAGACTGCTCCGAGGCGTAATGATGTATTACCTTTTTCATATTATGGGTCCGGTCCCGGTCATTCTTGATCCGGCATTAGTTGGTAAATCTGAAGCTGAACAGAATGAGGTACGTCCAACTTTGACCCAGATGACTGAATCGATCACTGCTGACTTTGAATTTGCTGTTGCCAATATGGTGGAAACGACAGCAGAACAGGGCCGTTATACAGCTGATTATGCCCGTTTTTGTCTCATGAAACATTATCTGAATGAAGGATCGTATATGGCAGGTTATTATGATAAAGCGATCGCACTATACACTACTCTGAAAGATCATGGTTATGGATTATTCACCAATGGTATAAATCCTTATGTAAACCAATTTAAGAATGCCAATAAATTTAATAAAGAGGTAATCATGTCTGTATCTATCGGTTCCAGTGGTACCGGGGATGGTAATAGTGGCAACTTTAATCCGTTTTCATGGTTTGCAGTTCCCAGCGATGCAGCATCTTATGCAGATGTAGCAAATACTATTCCTACACCTTTTGTAAATCAAGGTGGAGGTTGGGTTCAGATTTTCAATGTTGCTCCTGCCTTTTACAATACTTATGAGAGCGGAGATCTCCGTAAAAATGTTATTGTTACATCGTACGTTCGGGACAATTCCCAAAGATCACTTGTTACAATCGCTGATATCGGTATTAGGTGGGAAGGTTTCATTATTAATAAGTACCCGATAGAACTACCTGAAGACTTTCAAGCTACAGATATTCCACTTGCCAGATGGGCTGATGTACTTCTGATGTATGCTGAAGCAGTTGCCAGAAAGACTAATGCGGTACCTACAGGCGAAGCCATGCAAGCGGTTAATGATGTAAGAGCCCGTGCAGGTCTTGCTCCATTAAGTGGAGATGCTATTGCAAGTTACAATGGATTTATGAATGCTCTGTTAACAGAACGCGGACATGAATTGCTCTATGAAGGTTGTAGAAAGATAGATCTGATCCGCTTTAACAAATACAGACATAATTGCATAGCTAACAAAAGAATTGCGCCAACAAATCAGTACATGCCCATCCCTGATTATGCTGTTCAACAGGCTGCTTCATATGGTAAAACTCTGGACCAATGGTACGAAAGACCTGACTGGTCTTCAGATAATTAACCGTAGTCAGAATATTATATATAATTTGACAAGTATTTTAAATATACATATAATCAAATATATATATTTTCAAAAAATCCTTCAGGTTTAAGTCAATCAGACCAACCTGAAGGATATAATTGAAAATGTAATCGAATCTATTCCTAATTATTTTAAAAAAAGAACTTTATGGAACGACGTAAGTTAATCCGGAATGCAGCCGGCTTGGGACTGATGGCAGGATTATTAGGGGGCAAAATGAATATGGTATACGGAAACGACCCTGGCATTCCCAAATCAACAAAAACAGATGGATCTCAGGTCGGTGACTGGCATGTGGAACTGACCAAACGAATTGCAGCCCTGGAGGAACATGGTGGCGGGACGTTAGAGTTGGGTGATGGTGTGTATGAAATTTCAAAACCGCTTCGTCTGCCAATATCAGTCAGTCTGGTGATGACCCCAAACGCGGTCATCAGGGCGAAGGCCGGCTTCGAAGGAGACGCGGTCATCATCAAGGGCGGTGGAAGTAAATCAAAATTTTCGGAAACCAGCGGTTGGATCAGAGGTGGTGTGATTGATGGAGGCCTCCAGCCATTGACAGGCCTGAGGGTTGAAAATGTGATGCGGCATGAAATTGCTGACCTTGTAGTGGTGAACGCAACGTATAAAGGCATTCATCTGCTCGGAGGCGGATATGAAAAGAATATCACACGAGTACGATGCGATGTTGACTTGAAAGCACATACAACACCTGGTAGCATCGGTATTCATTACGAAGACGGTGACAGTAAAGTGCTTTTGGCACATATCATAGGTTATGAGACCGGCCTGCGCAGCGACGGTGCCAGCAATTGGTTCACTATGATCCATGTCTGGAATTATGATGTCGCCCAGGGGCCAATGCTTTATAATTTCTATTGCAACGGAGACAATAATACTTTTAACCAATGCTACGCCGATTCGCCTACTATCGCAGGTTTCTATATAAACAAACCAAACCAATCAATGGTCCAATGCCGTGTTTTCTATAGCAGATGGGCAAAAGATAATAGCGGTGCAGGGTATTTTATCACGCCCCAGGGTAAATACGGAAATTATATAGGTAACGTACTTTTCGCCGATAAAGCACACAGGCTGGCTAAAGCATTCGATGGCGATCTGGAGGGTTCCTGCATACTCGGAACTACCAACTATGGGGTTATGGGAGGCTTGGAGAACCGTATCCCATCGGGAGAGGCAGGCAGTCCTCCGTTGAATCTGGCCGGCACCGGTTTTCGCCTGACACAACAAACAAAAGCACCATTGCCTGAACAGGGCGAGTTGGGAGAAGTCAGGTGGGTCGATGATGGCAAAGTATCAGCATTGTGGGTAAAGACCACGAGCGGTTGGAAGAAATCCAAGCTGCTATAATGATCAGATATGAAAGGTGTACTTGAATACCGGACACCTGGTTGCTAAGAATAGAACCATAAATAATATTTTAATGATGATTAAAAAAATTCTCAATATTAAGAAACAGTACTTCGTAATAGCATTAGTAATAACTTTATTGACATCTGTTTCTTGCAAAAATTCACCAAAAGAGTCTTACACTATACAATCTGATGCTCTGAAAGACAAGATTGCCGGCGGTTGGGCAGGTAAAACAATAGGTGTAACTTATGGCGGCCCGACAGAGTTCAGGTTCCTTGGAACAATGGTACAGGATTATCAGCCTATCCCATGGAATGATCATTATGTTAAATGGTGGTATGATAATAGCCCCGGACTTTATGATGATCTCTATATGAACTTGAGTTTTGTCGAGGTATACGATAAATTCGGGCTTGATGCTCCTGTCGATTCATTTGCCACTGCTTTCGCCTATGCAAAATATCCTCTCTGGCATGCCAATCAGGCAGCGCGTTATAATATTTTGAATGGTATAAAACCCCCGTTGTCGGGTAACTGGCTGAATAATCCACATGCCGATGATATTGATTTCCAGATTGAAGCTGACTTTGCAGGATTAATGTCACCTGGGATGCCCAATTCTTCGAGTGAGATCTGTGATAAAATCGGTCATATAATGAACTCAGGAGACGGATGGTATGGAGGTGTTTATGTTGCTGCAATGTATACCCAGGCGTTTTTTTCAAATGATGTTGAATTCATCGTTACAGAAGGATTAAAAGCAATTCCTGAAAAGACCACGTTCTTTAACTGTATTTCAGATGTAATAGCATGGCACAGAAAATATCCTGATGAATGGAAAAAGACTTGGTTTGAAATAGAAAAGAAATGGACACAAGATGTCGGTTGTCCTGAAGGAGTTTTCAAACCATTTAATATAGATGCAAAGGTGAATTGTGCTTACGTGGTGATGGGTCTTCTGTACGGCCATGGAGATTTCAATCTGACCATCGATATTGCAAGCCGTGGCGGACAGGATTCTGATTGTAACCCATCTACTGCCGGGGGTATTCTTGGTACAATGCTGGGATACAAGAAAATACCGGAATTCTGGAAGAAGAGTCTTGAGGAGGTGAATAACGTGGCATTTGCATTTACTGACATCTCCATCAACAACGCTACTAATATGGGATTTGACCATGCTATCAAGATGATCGAAAGAAATGGTGGAAAAGTTACCGGTAACGAAATTACCATCAAAACACAGAAGATCGCTCCAGTTAAGTATGAACAGAGTTTTGAGGGGCATTATCCGGTAGAAACAAGGTTGATAGAATCCAATTTTAAGGATACAATTTCAATTGACTTCGAGGGGATAGGAATAGTAGTTACAGGAAACGTTGTTCCCACTGATAGAAATTCAGCCGAAAGAAATTATATCGCAAAAGCAGAAATTTACCTTGATAATGTAATGGTTGAATCTATCTCTATGCCATTAGATAATACAATCCGAAAGAACGAGATTTACTGGAAATATAAGCTTCCTCTCAAGAAACATACTCTCATGATAAAATGGCTGAATCCGGATAAAAATATTACCTTAAGAGTAAATGAGGCGTTGATCTATTCCGATAAACCAGCTGTCTCGACAATAAAAAGGGCAGAGGGAAATAAATAATATAAATCAAACCCTTGACCTCTTGTTATAAATAAAACTTAAAACTTTTTACTTTTACCTTTAAACTTAATATTATGTTCATACCGCAAAGTTATATGCTGGCAATTATTCTGGACATAATAACCATGCTCTGCCGGGGTAAAAAATATTATGCTGTGTTCGCAACCGGTATAATTTGCATCACATTAATTTCGTCCTGCAGCAATAAGCAAGCAGACAAAATTCAACCTGTAAATTCCACCTATTCGGCCACTGTTTCGGGTACTGACTTGCAGATAGTAAAAGGGTGGGGCGTTAATGTGGACAATTTGAATAATTCAACGGCACAAAAAGCAGAACTGGTTGATTTGGGAATAACAATTGCACGTATTGCAATTGATCATACCGAATGTAATGCTGATGGCTCTGTTACTTCCAGTGTTATGGAAAAGATATGTAATGATATCAGCATAATTAAAAGTTACGGCCTGTCATACATAATATGTTCATGGAGCCCAAATTACGCCATGAAAGATAATAATGGAGTAAGTGGTGCAGGGAAACTGTTACCCTCAGCAGAAACTATTTTTGAAGATTATTGGGTAAATATTTGTAACTACATTAAAAACAAAGGATTGGCTTTACCAACCGCAATCAGTATTCAGAATGAACCAACCAATGGGGTATCATCGTATGATGGTATGGGTTTCCAGGGTCAGGACAGCAGGGATTATTCACAGTATTACCGTGTAGTCAAAGCAGTAAGGAGCAAACTGGACGCTGCCGGTTTTTCGGACGTGAAACTTCTCGGTCCGGAAGAAGGTTCTTATTGTTCCGGAAAAAATTGGGGCAATGCGCTCTCTTTCATGGGTGGTGTTGGATTCCCGGCTTTAAACAATGATGCAACTTTAAAAGATGCAATTTGGGGCTGCTCAGCCCATAGTTATTACTGGGGAGGTACCACTGCGGATATAGCAGTATGGCGTGATGGTTGTGAAGCAGCAGGTAAGGACAAATGGCAAACTGAATTTAGCGACGTTGAAACTACAAAGTCAACTACATGGGATTATGCTATTGAATCAACCAGACGTTTTTGTTCAGATATGGCTTTTGTCAGAAACAATTATTGGATGTGGTGGGCAGCATCGCAAGGGCCATATAAGGAAGCACTATTGGATGGTACTTATTTTTTTCCACTGCCTGCATATTATATCTTTCAGAAAATTTGGAAGAACGTGCCGGTTGGTTCAGCAGCTCGCAGTGTTAGCAGTACTGACGCCAGTCTTGTTACTTCAGTTGCCGTATCAATGGATGCTGTTGCGTTTGTAAATGGCAATACTACCGTAGTGGTGCTTGTAAACTTCACCACATTGTCTCGTTCTACCAGTGTTGATGGGTTAACGGGAATTACTGCTTCTATTTACCAGAGTTCTGCCACCCAGAATATGCTATTAACTGGTTCATCTGCTGTTTCATCAGGTAAAATATCTTCAGTTACCCTTCCTGGAAAAAGTGTAACAGTAATTGTAGCGAAGTAATAATGCAAGTACGCTTAAGGACAGAAAAGACGAATTCTTTGCAATATTTATTTAACTGTAAAAATAATATCTTAGTATGAAAAACATTTCCCGACGTAATATGCTACAAATATCAGGACTTTCAGCTGTCAGTTCTCTGATTGGAGTGCCTTCGTTTTCAAATGCTCCAGGGAAAAAGAAATCCGCTGGAAAAAAACTCAAAATACTTGTTGTAGGAGCTCACCCCGGTGATCCGGAATGCGGATGCGGAGGAACAATGGCGCTATTTGCCAATGAGGGGCATGAAGTAGTATCCGTTTATCTAACCCGGGGAGGGGCAGGTATTCCGGGAAAATCATATGAAGAGGCAGCCCAAATTAGAACTAATGAGGCTTTGAAAGCATGTAAAATCTTAAAAGCAAGAGCAGAGTTTCTAGGACAGATCGATGGAAGTTGTGAAATAACCAAAGACCGTTATACTGAGATTAATGATTTCATTAAGCGGGAAAATCCTGATATTGTTTTTAATCATTGGCCTATAGATGGACATCGTGATCACCGCATTAGCTCAAGTTTAGTATTTGACACCTGGCAGAACCTGGGGAAAAAATTTGTCCTGTATTATTATGAGGTTACTTCCGGACAAGATACACAAGCCTTTTCACCATCAAGTTATGTTGATATAAGCTCGGTTATAAAAGAGAAAAGCACCTCATGTATGGCTCATGTCAGCCAGGGTCCGGAGAACTGGTATGATAACCTTCAAAAAATAATTGAAAAATTCCGTGGAATAGAATTAAACTGCGAATTTGCAGAGGCTTTTGTAAGGCATAATCAAAATCCGGGGATGTTCATAAATAAATAATATTAGTAATCCTGGTATTATTAAAATTTAATTTATTGACAGTTATATTGTCAGGATTGCATTAACGACGAAATCATGGAGGGAGAGTTAACTCATAAATGTTTAAATGAAAAATAATATGAAAACTAAAACTTCGAAAACAATAAGCCGCAGAGGTTTTTTAGGCGCCTCTGCAACAGTTCTGGCCGGTTTGACTATCGTTCCCCGCCATGCCGTTGCCGGACTTGGACATATCGCACCCAGTGATAAGCTAAACGTTGCCGGAATTGGTTTCGGCGGCAAAGGAGCAAGCGATATAGCCCCGGTTTCCATAACTGAGAATATCGTTGCCCTTTGCGATGTGGACTGGAGTGAACCTGTGGTAAAAGTTTTTAACACTTACCCGGGGGCAAAAAGGTATAAAGACTATCGCCTGATGCTTGATATACAAAAGGATATTGATGCTGTTATCATTGCCACACCAGACCATACACATGCGGTGATTAGTATGGAGGCCATTAAACGAGGTAAACATGTTTATTGCGAAAAACCTCTTACGCATACTGTGCATGAGGCCCGTGTCCTTTCAAAAGCTGCGAGAGAATATAAGGTTGCAACGCAGATGGGGAATTCGGGTCAGGCCGGAGATGGTCCCCGACGCCTGCGGGAAATGATATGGGATGGAGTTATTGGTCCGGTAAGGGAAGTTCATGTGTGGATAGACAGACCCAACAATGGTCTTTCTGATGCTATCTTTCCGGCCCCAAATATATGGTACTGGTCACAAGGAATCAACCGTCCGGTAGATACACCACCAGTTCCTCCAACTCTTGACTGGGACCTGTTCGTGGGTCCAGCACCCATGCGTCCATATCATCCTGCCTATCATCCCTTCAAGTGGAGGGGTTGGTGGAATTTTGGTAACGGGGCATTGGGGGATATGGGATGTCATGCTTTTGATCCTATTTTCCGCGCTTTAAAGCTAAAATATCCAACCAGTGTTCAAGCGACCTCCACTCTTATTAATCAAGAGACATATCCATTAGGTTCTATGGTTCGTTATGAATTTCCCAAACGCGAAGAAATGCCCCGCGTAAGCATGCCCCCTATTAGCTTAATCTGGTATGATGGTGGACTTCGCCCAATGCGGTTTCCTGAATTGGAAGATGGAGAAAATATGGGTGTTTCCGGTACCCTCTTCGTGGGCGATAAAGGTAAAATTCTGGGAAACAAAATCTATCCTAAATCTCTGCGGGAATCATATAAACCACCGACACCATTCATCCCCTCCTCCCCTGGTCACTATATGGAGTGGATACTAGCATGCAAAGGCGGTGAGCCTGCAGGATCAAATTTTGATTGGGGAGGTCCATTAACTGAAACAGTACTGCTGGGAAATATTCCTCTCAGGAAAGAACTGAGAGAAAAACTTAATAATCAGACTCTTAATTTTGACTCTGATAAACTCAATTTTTTAAATTTGCCTGAAGCAAATAATTTTTTTCACTATGAGTACAGAAAAGGATGGACGCTCTGAACCCTGCAAACAAATACCTCCGGAAAGGAAGATTTCAAAACTAATAATAAATTAATCGTTACAAAATGAAAGATAACAAAAAGAAAGGAAAATTAATGCGCCCGTATATTTATGCATCACTCTTGTTAACCGCAGTTTTAGCGACCGCCTTTACGGGCAGGACAACTTTGGAGAAGCCTTTTCTTGGCCGATGGGACATCGACGTTTTGAGTTCTTCAGGTGTCGACTATATCAACAGGGCTCGATTCTGCTGGCTCGAATTGAAATTGGAAAATGGGACTCTCATGGGTCGTATTCAGCCAGGCGAAGGAGCGACCGTTGATGTGACTGAGATCAAAATCGAAAATGGTGAACTGTCATTCAAACAGGGGAAAACAATATGGAAGGCGACCGCCAGGGGAAAACGACTGGAAGGCACGGTCAATTCGCCTATCTTTGGTAAGGAAACTCGTTCCTGGACCGGAGTTCGTGGACCTGTCTGGCCTGCGAAGCCACCAATAAGGAAACCAGGCAAACCTATAAATCTGATTGGCAAAGATGTATCTGATTGGCTTGTCCAGAAACCAGGTATCACGATCGGTTGGTTTGTCAAGGATGGTATCCTTATGAATCAGGGCAAAGAGGCCAACAATATTTATACCAAACAGAAATTTCAGGACTTCAAGCTTGAAGCTGAATTCAAAGTTGATCCGAAAAGCAATAGCGGGATATACCTCCGCGGCCGATATGAGATTCAGGTAATGGACGGCTATGGTGAGCAGTTAAATGTACACAGCATGGGAGCCCTGTACGGATATATAGTTCCGCCGGTTGATGCGTGCAAGCCGGCGAGTGAGTGGCAAACATACGAAATAACCCTCATTGCTAACCGAGTGACGGTGATTCTTAACGGGACCAGGCTTATCGACAATGGCGAGGTCCCTGGAATAACGGGAGGTGTACTCGACGCCAGGGAAAATAAACCCGGCCCCCTCATGATACAGGGTGATCACGGCACCGTGCAATGGCGAAAATTGATCATTACACCGTTAATCTGAGCGTTCAAATGAGTCTTAAAAAGCAGGATGTAAAATTGAATAAATATATTAAGGAATAATTTCCCTGAAATCAATAATAAAGTTATAAACATGACTAAAAGTGAGAAACCTGATTTTTTATACAAGGGCCAGCCTGTTGGGAATTCAGTTCCTTTTCATCCCATTTTGATGCACTTTGCGGCACGGTTTAATCATAAGACTTATGCTCAGTTTGCCTCCGATTACAATGTTTTAGTTGAAAGTAACATTAGAGCGCTGGAATATTTTGAACTGGATATGGTGGGACTGATCTCAGATCCTTACCGCGAAACTTCTGCCTTCGGAGCAAAAATAGAGTATCTTGAAGAAGGTGTACCCAAATGTCTGGATCATATCATTAAAAGCCTTGATGACGTTAAAGCGCTGAGAAACCCTGATATATATAAATCAATACGCACCCTCGACAGAATAAAAGGAGTCGGTTTATATCAGAAAATCCTGAAAGGAACAGTCCCTGTTTGCGGTTGGATAGAGGGTCCATTAGCGGAAGCCTGCGATTTATCAGGAGTAAGCGAAATGTTGGTAAATTTAATGACAGATCCGGAATTTTCTAATTATCTGATGGATAAATGCGTGGTGACTGCTAAAGAATTTGCAAAAGCTCAAATAGATGAAGGTTGTGATATTATTGGAATGGGCGATGCTATTTGCTCCCAGATCGGAGTGGATGTTTATGATACTTACATAAAGGACAGACACAAAGAGATCATTGAATTTATTCATTCACTGAATGCAAAAGTGAAAGTGCATATTTGTGGGGATATCACTCACCTGCTTCCTTCACTGAAAGATTTAAATATAGATATTCTGGACATTGACTGGAAAGTAGATATGGAAATCGCGCATACTGTCTTAGGAGAAAAAGTTTTTTGTTGCGGTAATATTAATCCTGTAACTATTCAGGACAAAAACGAAAATGAACTTTTACAAATTACGAAAGATCTTGTTCAAAAAGAACAAAACCGCAGGTTCATTCTTTCCGGAGGTTGTGAAATTACAGTTAATACACCTTATCAGAATTTAAAAGCAATGAGAGAAGCAACAAAACAATCAGTAAATGCACTTAATTGAAAAATTAATGGCAAAAAAGGAAGATAAAAAACACAATAAGGCATTTGTCATTGTAATAGCAACTGTTGCATCTACAGGCGGGCTGCTATTCGGCTTTGATACAGGAGTCATTTCGGGTGCAATTCCATATTTCCAAAAAGAATTTTTGATAAATAATTCATGGGTGGAAATAATTACAACATCAGGACTGGCAGGTGCGGTAATAGGCGCTATGTTTTGTGGGAGAATCGCAGATATTATAGGAAGGAAGAAGGTAATTCTTGCCTCATCTTTGATTTTTATTATTGGTGCATTATGGTCAGGAATGGCTCCAAGCGTCCAAGCTCTTATCGGCGCCAGGTTTTTCATCGGTCTAGCTATTGGTGTATCATCTTTTGCTGTTCCATTATATATAGCTGAAATTTCGCCTGCCAGAATACGTGGTATACTCGTTTCTTTATTTCAGTTGTTAATAACTATAGGAATCATGGTTGCATATTTTAGTGACTTGGCTTTTGCGCTGCCTGAAGGCGCACCGGGTTACGATACTTGTTGGAGACCAATGTTCATTATTGGTGTTATACCCGCTTTTATCATGTTCGCCGGAATGATTTTGTTGCCTGAAACTCCACGATGGCTGATGAATCAGGGCTTTGAAGAAAAAAGTCTCGAAGTTTTAGGAAAAATAGAGGATCCACAGCTTGTTGAAAGTGTTATTTTGAAGATAAAAGAAGAAATTGAACTTGTGAAGTTAAACAGGACTGGCTGGAAAGAAGTTTTCAAACCTTGGGTAAAAACGCCGTTAATTATTGCCGTTGGTATCATGTTTATACAGCAATTCACTGGCATCAATACAATTATTTATTATAGCCCTAAAATATTTCTAATGTCGGGTTTCGATGGAGCGAGAGCAGCCATTCTGGCATCGGTGAGTGTAGGTGTAGTCACAGTTTTATTCACTATACTGTCGCTATTTCTGGTTGATAAATTAGGCCGGCGAAAATTATATTTTGTCGGATTAAGCGGAATGGTAATAAGCCTGATTGCTATCGGGGTATGCTTTGAGTTCCAGCCAGTTTTAGGCGATGCTGTTAAACAAATTACGATTGGACTTGTTTGGGTATATTGTGCTTTTTATTGTATTAGTCTTGGTCCGCTTGGCTGGCTGATTATTTCAGAAGTTTTTCCTTTTAAAATACGGGGTATCGGCACAAGCATAGGTTCGCTTTCAAACTGGTTGTTTAACGGATTGGTGGCTTTTACATTCTTTAAAATTGTAAAAGGACTTACCCTGTCGGGTACTGATATCATTCTGAATAATGAAAATTTGGGGAATCCGGCCGGAGCATTCTGGTTGTATGCTTTAGTCGGAACTGCAGGTTTGATTTGGGGTTACTTCTATATTCCGGAAACTAAAGGTAAATCGCTTGAGCAGATTGAAGAGCATTGGCGAAATGGAAAATCGCCAAGGGAATTATAAGATAAAACAAAAATTTATTCCGATTCAAAACTTAATGAAAAAAATATGAAAACTAAATTTTGGCAGCCTGTCATTATTCTGTCTTTTGCCAGTGTGCTTTTCTCATGCCAGAAACAAAGTATCCCAGTTTATAAAAACGCCAAATATACTATAGATGAACGGACAAGCGATTTGTTAGAACGTATGACTATTGAAGAAAAAGTCGCTCAAACCATTGCATTGTGGACCAGATTAGGTAGTGATGGTAAATTTTCCCCTGATTCAACCGATTTTAATGCTAAATTCGGTTTGGGGACAATCCATAGGAGGTATACTGATATTAGCCTGTCTGATGGAGCTAAAGAATCGAATGCCATTCAGAAATACTTTCTCGAAAAAACACGATTGGGCATACCAGTGATAATTAATGGTGAAGGTTTGCACGGCATTATGGCAAACGAGGCCACAATTTTTCCACAGGCAATTTCGTTAGCCAGTACATGGGATACAATAATATTTCAAGAAGTTTTTACCGCTGTTGCAAGGCAAGCCCGGGCATTAGGTATCCAACAGGTTTTTACACCAAACCTCGACATAATACGAGAACCCCGATGGGGGCGTGTCCAAGAGAATTACTCCGAGGATCCATATCTTGCCACAGAACTTGGTGTTGCATGTATCAACGCATTACAAGGTAATAAAAGTGAAATCGACAGCAATCATGTGGCTTCAACAGCTAAGCATTTTGCAGTTCACGGCCAGCCTGAAAGCGGTTTAAACACAGGCCCTGGTAACATTTCTGAGAGAATAATAAGGGAAGATTTTTTTCCTGCATTTAAGGCGGCTTTTGAAAGGTGCAACAGCCGTTTTGTCATGATTTCTTATAACGAAATTGATGGGATTCCATCGCATATTAATAAATGGCTGCTGCAGGATATACTACGAAAAGAATGGAATTACAAAGGGATAACTATTTCAGACTATAACGCCATTAATGATCTATATGATAAACATTTTGTTGCTGAAAACAAGTCAGAGGCTTCCAGAAAAGCTTTATTAGCCGGAGTAGATATGGATTTGGCGGAAAACGGCAACTTTATTACCCTCGTTGAACAAATAAAACATGGGGAAATTGATAAGGTGGTACTTGATAAAGCAGTAGAACGGATATTGAGACTTAAATTTGAAATGGGGCTCTTTGATCATCCTTTTATCAATCCGGAAAAAACAAAGTATGTAATTAATACAGAAGAAGATAAAGGATTGGCTTTGAAGGCCGCAAGGGAAGGAGTTATATTATTAAAAAATAATAACAGACTTCTTCCTTTGAATGAGAACAAAATCAGATCATTGGCCGTAATTGGTCCTAATGCAGGACAATATCAACCTGGCGAATATAGCGGGAACAGCATTTCAGGGGTATCTGTTTTGGAAGGCATAATTCACAAGTTGGGCAAAAACAAGGTAAAATATGCCCTGGGTTGCCACATAACAACAGAAGCAAAAAACAAGAATTCTTCTCCTGAAGGGTTTATCAGCAGTGAAGAGAATAATACAATACGCCAAGCTGTTATAGTAGCAAAAAAATGTGACATGGTTATATTGGTATTGGGCGAAAATGGGGAGGTTGATACTGAGGGAAGAGATGTGAACGACCTGAATCTGGCCGGAGCACAAAATGAATTGGCGAAAGCAATTATAGGTACCGGGAAACCGGTCATAGTTATTTTAATAAATGGTCGTCCTTTAACAATCAGGTATATTGCTGAAAATGCCAATTCAATAATTGAAAGCTGGTATTTAGGCCAATCAGCTGGAGATGCGTTGGCGGATATTATATTTGGCGACGTGAACCCTGGAGGAAAGCTGACAGTAACTATCCCGTCGTCAGTTGGAGAATTGCCTTGCTATTACAACAAAAAACCAAGTGTGAATAACTCTGTCTATGTTTTTTCGGACAATAAACCTTTGTATCCCTTTGGATTTGGCTTAAGTTACACAACTTTTGAATATAATAATATAAAGGTAAGGCCTGAAAAAATCACTATAAAAGGGAAAGCTACAGTTAGTGTGGAGGTTACAAATACCGGCAGTATGAAAGGTGATGAAATAGTGCAGTTGTATATACATGATTTGATCAGCTCAGTAACCCGGCCTGTGAAAGAACTTAAAGGGTTTCAGAGAATATCTTTAGCTCCCGGCGAATCTAAAACTGTTGAATTTGATATTACACCTGAAAAACTGTCTTTTTATAATGAAAGCATGCAATGGGTTTTAGAGCCAGGCTTCTTTGATATAATGGTTGGAACAAATTCTACTATGGTTCATACTACAAAACTTCAGGTTGTGAGTCAGATAGTCGGATATAACCATTAAAACCCCTTAATCATTTCTTTTCACACTTTTTTAATCTTATCATAAAAGTAAAAAACAGAAATGCCTGTAAATCATACGATTTGCAGGCATTTAGTTTTTTTAAATTCTCAAAATGTCGGGGTGGCCAGGCTCGAACTGACGACCCTCTGGTCCCAAACCAGATACGCTACCAACTGCGCCACACCCCGAATATCGAAGCGCAAAAGTATCATAAATTTTCTGAATTTATAATATATCTCATCTAATTTGTAAATTTTCTTTGAACTTCCCTGACTTCAACAATTATTAGTGAGAGCATTGAGTGATTAATCAGCTCAACGCTTCACACTTATCTAATATAAGTCGTTTCTTCTTACGGTCAGATTCTCATCTGAAATATAATCGTCATATTCCATCTCTTTGTCAATCATTCCTTTGGGCGCTATCTCGATTACCCGGTTACAAACTGTTTGAATAAAGGCATGATCGTGAGAGGACATTAGTATGTTACCCTTAAACTTGATCAACGTATTATTAAATGCCTGAATTGATTCAAGATCGAGGTGATTTGTTGGAGTATCCAGAAGCATGACATTCGCATTCCTTATCATCATGCGTGCTATCATACACCTTACCCTCTCTCCTCCTGAAAGGACATTAATCTTTTTATAAATATCTTCTCCGGAAAAAAGCATTTTTCCCAGAAAACCTCTCAGATACAATTCGCTTGTATCCTCTGAATATTGAGACAACCAGTCTATCAGGTTAATATTCTTCTTAAAAAACTCCTCATTCTCCAGGGGAAGATATGCTTTTACAATGGTCTGACCCCACTCGAATGATCCCTTTTCAGGTTTCTCATGCCCCTTAAGTATTTCTAAAAGAGCAGTCATAGCACGGGAATCCCTCGATAGAAATACTATTTTGTCATTTTTGTTTACAGTAAAATTAAGGTCTTTGAATAATGTCTTACCTTCAACTATCTTGGTTAATCCTTTCACTGTCAGGACATTATTTCCAGGTTCCCGACCGGGAGTAAAGATAATTCCCGGATATTTGCGCGTCGATGGCTTAATTTCTTCAATATTAAGCTTTTCAATCATCTTTTTCCTGCTTGTTGTCTGTTTTGACTTCTTCACATTAGCTTTGAACCTTGCAATGAATTCCAGAAGTTCCTTTTTCTTTTCCTCTGCTTTCTTATTCTGAGTAAGTTGCTGCCTGAGTGCCAATTGGCTCGACTCATACCAAAAACTATAATTGCCGGAAAATTGCTGTATCCTGCTAAAATCTATGTCAATAATATGAGTACAAACTGAATCTAAAAAATGCCTGTCATGCGATACGACCAATACTGTATTCTCAAATTCAGACAACCAGTTTTCGAGCCAGTTTACTGTTTCAAGATCAAGGTCATTAGTAGGTTCATCAAGCAAGAGATTATCAGGCTTTCCAAAAAGAGCTTGTGCCAGCAACACTTTCACCTTATCTTTTCCCGAAAGTTCTTTTAACAGCTTGTGATGATGTTCCTCCTTAATTCCCAAACCACTCAACAGGCTGGATGCATTACTCTCTGCATTCCACCCATCCATCTCTGTGAATTTTTCTTCCAGTTCAGAAGCCCTGATCCCATCAAGATCTGAAAAATCAGATTTCATGTAAAGGTGCTCCTTTTCTTTCATGGTATTCCAAAGTCCGGAATGCCCCATCATAACTGTATCAAGGACAATGCTTTCGTCAAATTCAAAATGGTCCTGTTTCAGAACAGACAATCGCTCTCCATGTCCAAAAGACACTGATCCGGTGCGGTAGTCCACACCACCGTAAAGCATCTTAAGAAAAGTTGATTTCCCCGCTCCGTTTGCTCCTATTATTCCATAGCAGTTTCCCGGAGTAAAAATAATATTAACATCCTGAAATAAAATGCGTTTCCCAAATTGGATACTTAGGTTTGATGCTGTAATCATGTATTAGATTTTCTGATAGAATATTGATATTTACTGCCACAGTTGTTGAAAAGTGTGCAAAAGTAAACAATAAAATC